>CAYFMI010000011.1:0-63376 GCA_964344175.1 uncultured Anaerolineales bacterium | reverse complement strand
TGTGGACATTTCATGCCTTTATTTTACCCTTTTCACCACCTTCTTGACCACTCCCCTGAGTGATTGTGTATGGAAAGCCGTGGGGGGACAGATCATAGCCTTGCCGAGATGTAGTTGAACTATTACAATACAAACCGACCATAGCATTTCTACCAAATGCGAGTAATTTCCCCCACACTGTTTCTCAGGTAAAAAATGTCTACAAAATGGTATGTTCTGCGAAGTAAATCGAGAAAAGAAGAAGTGGTTTATCACCAACTAAAAACCAAAGGGTTTGAGAGTTATTTTCCGCGTATGCGCGTCAACCCCGTGAATCCTCGCGCTCGCAAGCTTAAACCCTATTTCCCTGGATATTTGTTCGTACATATCGATTTGGAAGATTTGGGCATTTCTACTTTTCAGTGGATGCCCCATACATTGGGGTTCGTTTCATTTGATGGTGAGCCGGCGGCGGTTCCCGATCATTTGATCGCCGCGTTGAGGTCTCGCTTGCAAGAAATCAATGAGGCAGGTGGTGAACTATTTGATGGATTGGAACCCGGCGATACCGTTCGCATTCACGATGGCCCATTTGCGGGCTATGAGGCTGTGTTTGACACGCGCCTGCCCGGCAAAGAGCGTGTGCGGGTGCTGTTGCAATTACTGAACGATCAACGGCTTATTCCCATGGAATTGCGTGTTGCTCAAATAAAGAAGGCATAGATTCTCAATGAAATTTTTAGTTGTTGGTTCGGGTTCAATCGGCCAGCGACATTTGCGTAATTTGCACGCCCTGGGTTATACCGCACTCAGCGTTTTACGTAGCCGCAAGGTAGATGTCAAAGAAATCGAGCCTCAATTTGGTGTAGTGTCCTTCTTCAACATCAATGACGCTTTGGCCGAATCTCCGGATGTGGTTATCATTGCAAACCCCACCGCATACCATATTCAGCCCGCAATAAACGCCGCCCGGGCAGGGTGTGATCTTTTCATTGAAAAACCACTCTCTCATTCTTGGGATCAGGTGGATGATCTGATGTCCCTGGTCACCAAGAAAGGCCTGGTTGCTCTTGTTGCATATAATTTGCGTTTCCATGCCGGCCTGAACCGAGTGCATAACCTGGTTTCTCAAGGAGAAATTGGACAGCCACTTTTTGCGCGCGCCGAAGTAGGTTCTTATCTCCCCGATTGGCGTCCTGATCGGGATTACCGAACCGTTTATAGTGGACGCGCTGATCAGGGTGGGGGAGTGCTGCTAGACCTCAGCCACGATCTTGATTATTTACTGTGGTTTTTCGGGCCGGCACAGGCTGTGACTGCGTCGATGAGCAAGGTGAGTGATCTAGCTATTGATGTAGAAGATACGGTTGATATGTTCATTGAGCATGGCGATGGCGTTTTCTCGTCCCTGCACTTAGATTATTTGCAACGCGCCCCTGCACGACACTGCAAGATTGTTGGCTCCGAGGGCACCCTGGTTTGGGATTACATCGCCAATACGGTCGAAATATTCCGTGCTCAATCCCACCAATGGGAAACATTCCATTTTGATGACGATAACAATGACATGTATCTTGCTGAATTACGACATTTCATTGGGTGTGTACAAGAGAGAAAGCGGCCACGGGTTTCTCTTGAGGATGGCATGCTAGTCTTGAAAGTAGCGTTGGCGGCCAAAGCCGCTGCAAAGACCGGCCAACGGCAGGTGATCCACGATGCCCTCGAATAGTTATGTATTAGGCGCTATATTCGCGCGGGGCGGATCAAAAGGTGTTCCTCGCAAGAATATTCGCATGCTGGCAGGTAAACCGCTGATTGCTTACGCGATTGAGACAGGCTTAGAAAGTGATCTGATTGATCGTGTCATTGTCTCAACGGACGACGAAGAAATTGCCACAGTTGCCCGCCAGTATGGAGCCGAAGTGCCCTTCATGCGTCCGGCAGCGCTTGCTCAAGACGATTCGCCAGAATGGTTGTCATGGCAGCATGCCATTCGTACGATGCAGTCCACCCCGAATTCACCCCCCATCGAAGCCTTCGTCTGCATTCCTGCAACATCACCACTGCGGCGGGTCGAAGATGTCGATGCCTGTATTCACTTATTGCGTAATAGTGATGCCGATATTGTCATCACCGTCAAACCGGCCGAGCGCAATCCATATTTCAATATGGTGGTGATGGATGCTTCTAACAATGCCAATTTGGTCATCTCCAGCAAGCAGCCCATCCACCACCGTCAGGCTGCGCCCACAGTGTACGATATGACCACCGTGGCTTATGCCGCTCGCCCGTCCTTTGTGCTAAATAATCGTGCCGCCTTCGATGGCAAAGTCAAGGCTGTGGTGATCCCTGCCGAACGGGCACTCGATATTGATACCGAGTACGATTTCAAGTTGGCTGAATTACTGTTGGAGCAGGTGATATGAGAACGCTGGAAGAATTGATGAACTTGGAGGGCCGGGTGGCCCTGGTCACCGGCGGGGGCGGGCATATCGGCGCGGTCATTTGTGAAACACTGGCCGAATTGGGGGCCGGTGTGGTGGTATTAGACAACAACGCTACGCGTGCCGCAGAAATCTCGGCGCAATTGCGTGCAGAATATGCGGTTGAGAGTTTGCCTCTGACGGTCGATCTGACGGATCAAACGGCTGTGCAACAAACGCCTAAAAAAGTACTGGATCATCTAAGCCGCATGGATATTCTAGTAAACTGTGCCGCTTTTGTGGGGACAAGCGATCTGGACGGGTGGGTGGTGCCCTTTCTCGAGCAGAGTCCCGCCACCTGGCGAGCCGCGCTTGAAGTTAACCTGACAGCGGCATTTATTCTCACCCAGGCATGTGCCCCGGCTCTGCGCGAATCCGGGCAGGGTTCAGTAATCAACATCAGTTCGATTTATGGCATGGTTGGCCCGGATATGAGCCTGTACGAAGGAACTGCGATGGGGAACCCCGCCGCGTACGCCGCCAGTAAAGGCGGCTTGCTGCAACTCACCCGCTGGTTAGCGACAACCCTGGCGCCAGAGATACGGGTGAATTCAATGACCCCTGGCGGGATTGTGCGCGGCCAGCCAACAGAATTCCAAGAGCGCTATATAGCGCGTACGCCCCTCCAGCGCATGGGGGCCGAAGAAGATTTAAAAGGAGCGGCGGCCTATTTAGCTAGCGATTTGTCGGCCTATGTTACGGGCCATAACCTGGTTGTGGATGGGGGCTGGACAATATGGTAAAGACCATCGAGATTGCAGGGCGTCGGGTGGGTGAAGGTCATCCTTGCTTTATCATCGCCGAAGCAGGCGTCAACCATAATGGGGATCTTCAACTGGCGAAGAAATTAGTCGATACTGCTGTCAGCGCCGGGGCAGATGCGGTTAAATTTCAGACCTTTGAAGCTGAAAAAATAGCCAGCGCGACCGCACCCAAAGCCGCCTATCAAAAAGTGACCACCGGTAAATCTGAGTCGCAGCTAGACATGTTGCGGCAGTTAGAACTATCTGCACCGATGCACCACGAACTCCAAGCCTATTGCCAGGAGCAGGGTATCCTATTCCTGTCTACCCCCTTTGATGAAGACAGCGCCGATTTTCTCGAAATGATGAAACTGCCGGTATTCAAAATCCCCTCCGGAGAGATCACCAATGAGCCGTTCTTGGTGCATATTGCTCGGAAAGGCTCCCCGATGATTCTTTCTACCGGTATGGCGAATCTTGGCGAAGTGGATCAGGCCGTGCGAGTCATTCGCGCTGCAGGCAACGAGCAATTGATCCTATTGCATTGTGTTTCAAGTTATCCGGCCCAACCTCAGGATGTAAATCTTCGGGCAATGCAAACATTGGCCGCTGCCTTTCATACGCCGGTTGGCTTTTCAGACCACACCACCGGTATTGAAATCGCCCTGGCCGCAATTGCGTTAGAGGCCAGTGTCGTCGAGAAACACTTCACCCTCGACCGAAATCTGCCCGGCCCCGATCACCGCGCTTCTCTTGAGCCGGATGAATTGACCGCGCTAATACAGGGCATCCGCAGGGTAGAGATGGCTCTGGGAGATGGCCGCAAACAGCCAGCCGCAAGCGAAGCCGATACAGCAGCCGTAGCACGAAAAAGCCTGGTTGCCGCGGTGGATATTCCTGCCGGAGTGCAACTGACGGTTGCCATGATGGCGATAAAACGCCCCGGGACAGGCTTGCCGCCTGTCTTGCGCGATCATCTCATCGGACGCACGGCGCGAGAAGATATTCCCACTGGCGTATTACTGACTTTAGAGATGTTTGCATGAGAACGATTGGCGTTGTCACGGTGGCACGCTCAGATTACGGCATTTACTTGCCGCTGTTGCATGCAATTCAGGCCGACCCTGCATTGCAGTTGCAGCTTATCGTTTCCGGCGCGCATCTGTCCCCAGAGTTTGGTTTGACCGCCACAGCCATCCAGGCAGATGGTTTTGAAATCGGCCAACGCGTCGAAATGCTGCTATCGTCGGATTCGCCTGAAGGGATTGTCAAATCGATGGGCCTGGGAGCAATGGGTTTCGCTCACGTTTACGCCAACAGCCCCCCAGACATTCTATTGGTTTTGGGCGACCGTTTTGAGATGCACGCCGCGGCCCTGGCAGCGTTACCTTTCAAAATTCCCGTAGCCCACATACATGGTGGAGAGATCACCCAGGGAGCCATTGACGATGCTCTTCGTCATTCGATGACCAAGTTGAGTCATTTGCATTTTGTCAGTACGCAGGAATATGCCCGGCGGATCATTCAGCTTGGCGAAGAGCCGTGGCGCGTGACCGTTTCCGGCGCGCCCGGTTTAGATAACCTGCGAACAATGCCATTGCTAACGCGTGATGAACTGGCTGCCAAATTCGGTTTGCAAGTTACCAATGCGCCTTTCTTACTCGTGACTTACCACCCGGTGACTTTAGAATATGAACAAGCTGCATGGCAAACCGATGAACTGTTGGCTGCTCTCAAAATGTTTGGTCTGCCGGTGATTTTCACAATGCCCAATGCCGATACGCACGGGCGCATTATCCGAAAAAAGATTGCAGAATTTGTGAAAAAGCGCCCCGAATGTCAGGCCGTGGAAAATTTGGGTACGCAGGGTTATTTCAGTCTGATGGCGCGAGCCACGGCCATGGTCGGTAACTCATCGAGTGGTATTATTGAGGCGGCCTCCTTTGAACTGCCGGTCGTCAATATTGGCAACCGGCAAAAAGGGCGTGTGCGGGCAGCAAACGTAATTGATGTTGATTATCCTCGGGGCAGTATCTTCACAGGGGGGCAAAAGGCCCTCGCGCCTGAATTCCGTGAATCACTGCGCGGGGTGCGCAATCCCTATGGGGACGGCAAATCGGCGGAAATTATCGTTGCAACCCTTAAACAGATTTCTCTTGGAGAAAAACTGTTGGTCAAAAAATTCCACGACATTGGCCGATAATACGGATGATGAAAGATTATATTCATGGCTATTAAAGTGATTGGGTTCGGCGCGGGAGGGCATGCCAGCGTTATTATTGAGATTTTGCGTTTTCAGGAATCCTATGAAGTGGTTGGATTGCTGGACCCCAAGCCGGAGTTACGCGGGCGAGATGTATTGAATGTTCCTGTTCTAGGGGGGGATGAACTACTCCCAAAGGTGCTCGATGAAGGCGTTACGGCATTTTTTGTTGGCCTGGGCGGGGCAGGCGATAACCGCCCCCGTCAGCGCCTTTATGAGCGGGCTTTACAGCATAAAATGGCGCCCATTCAAGTCATTCACCCTCGCGCCGTCATTTCCCCCTCGGCAGAAATTGGTCAGGGAGCTGCGATTATGGCGGGGGCTGTGATCAATGCGTGCGCTCGATTAGGCCAAAATGTAATTGTCAATACAAATGCTGTCGTTGAACACGACTGTGTGATTGGAGATCATGTGCATATCGCGACCGGAGCAATGCTTGCCAGTGCTGTCCGGATAGGACACGGAGGGCACATTGGCGCTGGCGCAGTTATTAAACAGTGTATTACCGTAGGCACTATGTGCATCGTTGGTGCCGGAGCGGTAGTTATTAATGATGTTGATGCAGAGCAAATTGTTGCAGGAGTGCCTGCTCGGCGAATTCGCGAAATCGTAGAGAAATAAAATGAATGATGTAGAAGCGCTTTTTATTGGTGTAACCTCAACCATCCGCCAGGCAACACAGAGTCTAAATAAAAATGCCAAAGGGATTGCATTAGTTGTTGATGCCCAGTCTCGCCTGATTGGTACAGTTACCGATGGGGATATTCGCCGCATCATGTTGGCAGGCCACAGTCTCGATGCTCCAATTAGCCTGGTCTTGGATCAAAAGAATAGTGATCCTCGTTACGCAAAACCGATAACGGCCCCAATTGGCACTCCCGCCCAGGACTTGCTCAACCTGATGCGGTCTCATGTCATCCAACAAGTCCCTATCATGGATGAAGGCAAGCGAGTGGTTGATTTGGTCACCCTGGGTGATCTACTACCCGAAAGTGAACTTTCCTTACAAGCCGTTGTTATGGCTGGCGGGCATGGCACTCGCTTACGTCCATTAACCGAAGATTTACCTAAACCCATGTTATTAGTGGGCGATCGGCCACTGATGGAGCGTATCATTGAGCAATTGCGGGAAAGCGGTATCCAAAGGGTCAACATTACAACCCACTTCATGGCCCAAAAGATTGAAGACCATTTTGGTGATGGGCAGGCCTTTGGCGTGGAAATCAATTATGTCAATGAAGACCGCCCTTTAGGTACGGCTGGGGCATTGGGGTTAATGGATTCTCCGGATGAAACATTGTTAGTCATCAATGGCGATATCCTCACACGGGTAGATTTTCGCACCATGTTGAGTTATCACCGAAAATATTCTGCTGATCTTACAGTTGGGGTCCGGCAATATGATGTCGATGTTCCCTATGGTGTCGTTGAAAGCAATGGCCCATTCATTCAGCAACTACGTGAAAAGCCGCGCTACAGTTTTTTTGTTAATGCGGGCATCTATTTATTAGAACCGTCTGTTTATCCATATATTCCAGGCGGACAGCAATATGATATGACAGATTTAATCACCCAATTGCTCAAAACAGGAAAATCCGTAGTGAGTTTTCCAATCATGGAATATTGGCTGGATATTGGTCAGCCTGACGATTATCGCCAGGCGCAGGAGGATGCTCGGAATGGTAAATTCTAATTGGAGCTGGTCTGGGAAAAGTGTATTGGTTACCGGTGCGGGCGGGTTTATTGGCAGTCATCTTTCAGAGCAATTGGTGTCTAGAGGGGCGCGGGTGCGCGCATTTGTTCATTACAATGCCTTAGGAAAATCGGGCTGGTTAGATGATTCAGCTAATAAAGACGATATGGAAATTATCGCAGGCGACATAGCCGATCGTGATAGTGTGCGGGCAGCAGTTCATGGGGTAGATGTTGTTTTTCATTTGGCAGCGTTGATCGGTATCCCTTACTCTTATCAAGCTCCGTCTTCCTACGTCCAGACCAATGTTATCGGCACTCTAAATGTGCTTCAGTCGGCGCTTGAACAGGATGTCGAGCGTGTGGTGCATACATCAACCAGCGAGGCCTACGGTACTGCGCAATATGTGCCTATTGATGAAGGTCACCCATTGCAGGGACAGTCGCCTTATTCAGCCACAAAGATCGGCGCTGACAAGTTGGCGGAATCCTTCTATCGTTCCTTCGGATTGCCAGTGGCGACGATTCGCCCCTTTAACACCTATGGGCCGCGGCAATCGGCCCGGGCAGTTATTCCTACCATTGTTACCCAAGCGCTCTCGCAAGATGCGATCCACCTGGGCAATCTTTCTCCCACGCGCGATTTGAATTTCGTTCTGGATACTGTAGAAGGTTTTATCCGCATGGCTGAAACCCCAAGTGTGGTTGGGCAGGTTGTCAATATTGGCACTGGCAAGGAAATATCAATTGGGGATTTGGCATTATTGATCATGAAGTTGATGCAAGTGCAAAAACCCATCGTTACCGAAGATCTGAGATTACGGCCCGAAGCTAGCGAGGTAGATAGGCTGTGCGCAGATAACTCAAAAGCTACGGACTTCTTGGAATGGTCCCCCAATTTTACACTTGAAGAAGGCCTCACCAAAACCATACACTGGATTGAGGCCAATAAGCAAGGCTATCAAGCTGAACATTACACCGTTTAAAGTGGACGACAAAGTAGGTTAGTGCTAGAAAATTTATTCACTTCGATCAGCGCATCGGTTGTTCTTGTGTGCGCGGACAAGTGATTTCATTTGGTCATGATGCCAGGCAACACATATCGTTGGCGGCCCCAAACCGCGAAATGATGGGAGAGAAATGATGAAAGAGAAGCGGTCGGAATCCAGTGAAATTAGGGTGATCTTTTTTGGGATGCTGAATATCGGTATCCTGCTTATGATAATTTCCGCGGTGCGGTATGGAATTTTAAACCCAAACAATATTGGACGGGTGTACTTTTCAGTTTCATTCTTGTTACTGTCATTGGTGCTGTTTTTTTTGGGGGTATATCTTTTTAGGGAAAATGATTTCGTTGTAAAAAATATGCTCAAACGGCTGCATGTGTTTGAGAAGAGCCTACCGGTCGTAGTTACATTGCTGATGATGAGCGGGATTGTTTTTGTCATCACCAAATATGTAGTGGAATACTACCCCTTTTTCGGTATGGAGATGTTCAAAATTGGTTTATTCGCCGCATATTTTAGCGCCTCGATGATTGTTAGTAGTACGTTGATGGTGAAGCTGAAACATCGCCTACAGTTTTTGAAGAAATACAAATCGGTGTTAGCGCTCCTCGATAATCATTATGTGATGATCTTCGCCCTGGTTGCAATCATTAGTTTGGTTTACCAAAATAGCCTGGAAGGAGCATTGCTGAAGGAAGACGATCTGTATTTACTGAATTATGCCCGTGATACATCTTCTCCCTTTGCCGGATTTCGATCTGGGCCTGAGCGGTATTCGAGCTTTTTTCGCCCACTGATATATTTTGTGATGTGGTTCTATTACCGTTGGTTTGGTCTGGACTATGTAAAATACCAGTTGGTCATGCTGGTTGGGCACAGCATTGTTGGTTCATTGTTTTATTGGTTTTTGTTCAAAATCAATCGGAACCGCATTATTTCATTGGCATTGGCTGTATATTTTTCAATCCATATATTTATTAGTGTCGGCGTAATTTATGTAACTGCGGTTGTACTCTGGTGGTTTGGCCTGTTTTGTTTGGTGTTTTTATTTTACTTCTTAAAGCCTGTCCAGAAAAATAGTATTTATCTTGGGCTGGCTATCCTGCTCTTTGTTTTTCTATTTTCGGCTGAATATGCCTTTGGACTCATTTTCGCGATCGGTTTGACAGCGTTGTATGCCGGAATTTCTAAAGAAATGCCATGGCGTCAAACGCTTTCTATGCTGGCATTAGCTGTGTTTGTTGTAGGGGTATATTTTCTGCTTCGTTGGCAGGCAGTTGGCATTCTGCCTCAGGGCGGCGGCGGCTCTTCAGGTTATTTTTTCCAATTCTATAATAATCCGCGCCCTATAGGATTGAGTTTCTACATCTACACGATTGCAGCCAATTTTGTGGCAACCTTTTTTCCTATATTCGATCAAGTGGGAGTGATGATGCCACACACCATCATCCAGATCGGGACTAGTATTTTGATCTTTGGTGTGTATTTGGTGTTACTAATAAAGAAAATAGAGTACAAAATCACAAGTTATGTGTTAATTCCCGTTTTCTTTGGAATGCTATTCGAGAGCAATTACATTATAGAAAATATACGTTCGGTTCCAGCTTATTATCTGGCATTTGCTTTTTCTTTGCATGCGATGAGTAACGTCTCAATTTGGATTTTACTTTCTCAGTGGCGCAAAAAGGTTCAACAAAATCACAAAGTCTTGGCCATTTTCGGCATGGGCCTGATATTAGGAAGCAGCATCGTGTCACTCTTTTATTTTAGATGGCGCACCCACTATTTGGCATTGATGGGGTGGATTTTATTAGTCGCGTTGGGGATGATCTATATTAAGAATATCCGGCATGGTGGGACGATAACGATTTGCTTGTTGTTGATCTCGGTATTCTCGTATTGGTATTTTGCCGATGGGCTTGAACATCACCTGCCAAATACAACGGTGAAAGAGCATCAATATAATTTATGTGACCAATCACTAACAGATGATTTTGTGGACGAGGTGGTAGATTATTATCATATATTTGGCGAGGCGATTGCGTCGTGTCGATAACTATGGAGACTGGTGTGGATATTTCTGTTGTGACGACAATGTATCAGTCTGCGCCTTACCTGGAGGAGTTTTACCAACGTATTTCTCAAGTTGTCCAGAGAATTACCGATGATTATGAAATCATTTTTGTGAATGATGGCTCTCCAGATGGTTCTTTGGAAATGGCCGTTTCGCTTGTTGACCGTGATAATCGAGTTAAAGTCGTCGATCTATCGCGGAATTTTGGGCATCATAAGGCAATCATGGCCGGGTTGGGGCAGTCTCAGGGTGAGTTGATCTTTTTGATGGATTGTGATTTGGAGGAAGAGCCTGAGTTATTGCCTGTTTTCGAACAGAAGATGAAAGAGACCGGTGCAGATGTAGTTTATGGAGTGCAATCATCGCGAAAAGGGAATTGGTTAGAGCGAGTAACGGGCTACTTGTTTTATACATTTTTCAATTTGCTTTCGACATATCCAATCCCGGCCAATGCTGCCACAATTCGGCTAATGACCCGCCGCTATGTGAATAGTTTGGCGCAACATAAAGATCGCGAAATATTTATCGCCGGGTTGTGGGTGATTACAGGGTATGAGCAGATCCCCTTGAACATTCAGAAAAAATCTAAAGGAAGTTCAGCCTACACATTCAAGCGAAAATTATCGCTAACATTAAATTCGATTACTTCATTTAGCAATAAACCACTGATTTACATCTCGTATCTTGGGATTATTATTTCGTTCATCGCGGGGATAGCGGCATTCTATTTAATTATTCAGGCGATGTTTTTCGGCGGTTATTTGTTGGGGTGGCCGTCGTTGATTGTCTCTGTTTGGATGTTAGGCGGTTTAACCATCTTTTGTTTGGGGATTATCGGAGTTTATCTCGCCAAAATTTATATGGAGACCAAAGATCGGCCTGTTAGTGTTATCAGGCATATTTATGAGCACCAGGAATGAATATGATGTCTGAGATAGAAATCACCGTATCCCCAATCAATTCGGCAGATCATCCTTTGGGCGTCATCAGCGACAGCCCGTTCAAGCCGTATCGTTTTATTTCAAAAGAATTCCACGGAGAAATAGACCGCATAGTAGGGCATGAGGTAAAAGATTTGATTCATGGCAAATCGGGTCAAGCCTTTGCAGGCTGGATCGATGGCGAGATGGTTGGGTTGATCGCCTATGATGACCTGCCCTGGGATTCGCGTGTCATTGGAAGGCGAATGGGTTCGATCCGACAATTTTACATTGACCCATCGTTATCAACTCGCCATGTGGTTGCCCAAAGATTAGTCGAACACGTTGTTCAATACGCCCTTTCTCTCCAGGTGGAATGTCTGGTTTGCAAAGCATATACAGATGATATTGTGGCTATTCATGCCCTGGAGACGAATGGCTTTTTGCTGATGGATACTCTTTTGGATTACGTCTATGATCTAGAGAGGTTTCCGTTGCGATCGGTTTCAGAACCTCAACTTGCTGATGGCGCTTCCATTCGATTAGCGGACAGCAACGACCAGGCTGGGTTGATGCAAGTTGCCGAGGCCTGCTTCCACGGGCATTTTGGCCGCTATCACGTAGATGAACAAATCCCCCAGGGGGTAGCCGATCAGGTATACCTCGAATGGATCAAGAGTTCCCTGGTCGGCTATGCCGATTGGGTCGTTTTGGCTGAAGTCGATTCTCGAATAGCTGGATATTCAGTCTGGAGGCGTCCCTCTCAGGTAGAGAATACCCTGAGTGTTCGAGTGGGGCATTATAGTATTGGGGCAGTTCATCCCGATTTTTCTGGCCGAAAACTGTTTAGCGCCTTAACCTTTGCAGGCATGAAACTCTTTGATGGTGTTGCGCATGTGATCGAGGGGCCAACACATATCAATAACTATCCGGTTCAGCGCGGTTATGCGAGATTGAATTGGCATATCGGTGACGCGCGGCATTCTTTTCATAAGTGGCTTGTCTGAAAGTGTAGCTATGTCCATTATCCCATTCAACAAACCCCAATTGGCGGGAAAAGAACTTGAATATATAAAACGGGCGATTAAGTCTTGGCACCTCTCCGGTAATGGCCCGTTTTCCCAAAAATGCCAATCTTGGTTAGCAGAACAAATAGGTTCTGCAAAAGTGTTGTTGACGCATTCCTGTACCGCAGCTCTCGAGATGACCGCGATACTCATCAATATTCAACCTGGAGATGAGATCATCATGCCATCATTTACATTTGTATCCACGGCAAATGCCTTTGTGTTGCGGGGCGGCGTTCCAGTCTTTGTGGATATTCGGCCAGACACACTCAGTCTTGACGAAGAAAAACTCGAACAAGCCATTACCCCGCGCACGAAGGCCATTGTGCCAGTACACTATGCCGGTGTTGGTTGTGAGATGGATCGAATCCTTGAAATTGCCCGGAAATACGATCTGCATGTGATCGAAGATGCCGCCCAGGGAATTTCAGCCCGATATCGGGGTAAACTTTTAGGGGGATTTGGCGATATGGCTGCCCTGAGTTTCCATGAAACTAAGAACATCATCTCTGGTGAGGGCGGCGCTTTGCTTATTAATGACCCGCAATTTGTCGAGCGGGCTGAGATCATCTGGGAAAAAGGCACCAACCGAAGTCAATTCTTTCGTGGTGAAGTTGATAAATATACCTGGGTAGATGTCGGTTCGTCTTTTTTGCCCAGCGAAATTCTGGCGGCGTTCCTGTGGGCGCAATTCGAAGAAGTAGAGACGATCATTGAGAACCGCTTGGAAGTTTGGAATCGATACCATGCCGCGTTTGTCGATCTTGAAGTTCAGGGCAAGGTGATGCGTCCAATCGTACCTGCCCATTGCGAGCACAATGCCCATATCTATTATCTTCTCTTGCCCAATCTCGAGCAGCGCACAGATTTCATTGCCAAAATGCGAACAGGTGGGGTCAACCCGATATTTCACTATATCCCGCTCCACACTTCACCGGCAGGCGTTCACTATGGCCGCGTGTCTGGTGAATTATCGTTAACAGAGACCATCAGCGAACGACTGGTACGTTTGCCGCTTTGGGCGGGAATGTCCGATGATGACGTACAACACGTCATCGATTTGGTTTATGCTACACTTTCTTAGCGGTGCTATTGAATTCGGTTATTGGTCTCAAAACAACTGGGATTAACTTGTACACAGAATGACGATTACGAAGCGAATTGTATTTTCCCCACATAATCCGGCGGCATTTTCAGAGATGTTGGATATCGCAATGGCATTAAAGCAGTCCGGGGGCTATTGCCCAATGTTCCTGTTCGAGGGTGTGGGGTATGGAGCGGCTGAACAAAAATGCCGGGAACTGGGGATTCAATACCGGGCTGAAGCAAAATCATCTTCAAGAGGAGAAACGCTACAAAAAAGGCAGCCAGCCTCCCCCTTGTTTCTGAGACGTTTTTTCATCCGCCTAAAGAAATCTTTCTGGCCTCAGTTTGTTCTGGCGTTTATTCAATATGGCCGCACAATCCGGCGGGCAAACCGCCTGCTCGATGAAATGGACCCCCAAGCGATTTTGCTCATCGGTGACCGGCACATTGGCATTGAAACAGCGCTGGTGAAGCGCGCCAACCGGCGCGGCATCCCATCGCTGATGATTCCATTTGCCTTATCCGATGTGGAAGGCGCGGTGCTGTACCGCCTCGCAAATCCAGATTGGCGGCTCCGATACGGGGTGGAGAGTTGGCTCAACCGCATCTTAGCGCGCCTACGCCCAGCGTGGGTTACAGCGCACGAGGGGCAAAAGCTGTTTTGGCAGCCTCCTGCTGCCATGCTGGCCGCGGCTTTATGGGGCATCTTGCCGCAGAAACCCTGGGTTTTGGGCGGCGGCGCAGCGTGGATGATGGCCGTAGAAAATCCACAAAGCCAGGATAGATTAGTTCGCCAGGGCATGCCGCCTGAGAAAATTACCGTAACGGGAAAACCGCGCTACGACCGGGCAGCAAAGGTATGGCGGCGACGCGCGCAAGAACGCCAACAACTTTTTGCAGCGATTAAGTTAGATGCAAATAAGCCATTGCTGACATGCGCAGTGCCGCAATTGGGAGAGCATGAACTGCTGCCCTGGGAGCGGCATTGGGAAGAAACTGAATTTCTCTTCGCCACTTTATCGCGGGTGCGTTCTGATGTTAATGTTGTGCTGAGTTTGCACCCCAAGAGCGACTTGCAGCAATACGCGCCGCGTGCTGAGCAATATGGCCTGACGATTGCCCGCACTCATCGTTACGACCAATTGATCCCCGTCAGCGATTTGTTTGTGGCTACTTTTTCATCTACGGTGACATTGGCAATCGCTGCGCATATCCCAACCCTGGTGATCGATTTCTACGCAATGAATTATGATTTCTTCGATGAAGTTGAAGGAATTGTTGTACTACGGGAAAAGAAAAATTTGCTACCGACTCTTCGGCGAGCGTTGACCGATCGTGCTTATTATCAACAACTCGTAGACGGACAGGCCCGGGCTGCGGATGACTGGGCGCGCTTTGATGGACAAGCCACCGCGCGAATTCTCAAATTGATTGATGAGCTTGTCGCGAGGGGGGATGAAATTGGTGCACTGCCCCGGCGGTTGCGGCGCAACATGCTGCCGCCCTGGTCCCAATAACATGAGTCCCCCGGAATCGCATATTCGGGGTCGTTTTTTACTTTCCCCATCCCCCCAACCCACCTTCCCCGCCGGAAGGGGGGGTAAATTTCGAAAAAACAGGTGAGCCAAAGCAATTCTGCTTTGGCTCACCTGTTTTTTCGCCGATTCCCCTCCCCCGCAATTCGGGGGAGGGGCCAGGGGTGGGGGCAAAGATTTATTTTTTGCCGTTCAGATGCACAAAAAGATTACATTTGGGGGGACTCATGCTTATTGGGTAAGCGCATCAATCGCCGCTTGGAGAACGGTATCGAGTATCCCCAGGGCGCTCTCCTCAGTCACAGGGACAACAATATCAGGGGCGACGCCGAGGCCCTCGATGAGCAGTTCACCCTCTGGGGTTTCTGAGCGTCCGGTTGGGAATTGCAACGATAGATCGGCGGGCAGGTCGTATTGACCCCGGCCAACTTCGCCATAGGCCCCAGAGCTGGGGAAGTGTCCGACGATGATGGCGTTCTCTCGGTAGGTCAGTGAGTTTGCAAAGCCCTCGCAGGCGCTGATGCAGTAGGGACTGACCAGCACAGCAATGGGGCCTTCATAATAGAGCGGGCCGGGTTTGATCTGCCCAGGTGTGTCTTTGTACTCGAACTCGCCAAGCAATTCGTTGTAATAGGAACGCTGGGAAATGATAATTTCCTGATTGTAGAAATATCCCGCAAATGCTGAAGCCAGCCCTGAATTGCCGCCGCCGTTAACGCGCATATCGAGGATGATGCCGGGGGTTTCGAGATCGATCAGCGTGCTGATATAGTGATCCCACAACTGGGCGGTCAGATTGTAATCGTCCGAAAAAGTGTTGATGCGAATATAGCCCAACCCTGAGGGTTCGAGTACTTCAGCGACAATGGGCGGGCTGATCTCGTCTACGGCGAAAGACGGTATCCAGGCGAAGAGCGAATCATACTCAACATCGGCTTTGAGTGTCAGCTCATGTGCCGCGCCGCCTGGGTTTTGCAGCATGAGGGTGATTTCGCTATCTGGCGGGAGGCGCGTCAAAAAGACGAGTTGCTCCTGGCGTTTGTGGTGTTCGGTGGAGTAGGGCCCGAAGAAAGGCTCAATCGCGTCGATAGCTTCCCCAACGGGGCGGCCATCCCATTGGGTGATCTCGGCCCCCACCTCGACCCCAGCGCGGGCCGCCGGTGTGTTGGGGAGTACGTTCACCACCAGGACGCGGCCATCGCTCAATTCGGTTAGCACCATCCCAAAGCTGCCGCCATAATTCTCATAAAATATTCGCCCGATAAGATCATTGAAGGAAATGCCGATATGCGCATCGGGGATTGCCAGGGTGAAGGCTTTGAGCGCCCAGAAGAAATCGCTGTCACTGCGGGCATCGGCGATGCTGGCTGCGTATTCTTCGTACAGCGCATCCCAGTTGATGTTTTTATCGGGCGTGAAGGGATATTCGCGGGAGACCTTTTGGAAGAGGGCATCGAAGGCTTCTGTGTAGTCCAGACCAGAGTAGTCATTGACGGCAACATCCCCCTCATTGAGATGGATCACCGGTTGAGCCTGTTTTGAAAATTGGAAAGGCTGCTGGGTCAGATCGACGATATTGTAGCCTGCAGAAATGGGGGCCGTCGGGTCGTCGGCGGTGAAGAGCATTTGATCGTCGCCAAAGCCGGTGGGGAAACGCTGGTGTTCGTCAGGCGCCCAAACAATGAGTATGCCGCCGTCAATTTCGTGGTCGCGGTCCGAGTCGGTTGTGGTCGATGCGTAGGCAGTGGACCAGCCCGTGCCGTCGCGTTCTTCGAGAAAGGGGCCGCCCCAGGTGTTCGACCAGTAGCCAATGGCAAATACCTGCACACCGAGGTCGTCTTTGCCGTTGTTGTCCACATCGCTCATTGTGCCCTGGGGGATGGCCGGAAGCGAAAGTTCATACATTAGCGTTTGCTCGTCGATCAACTCCACGGGGCCAATAACCTGGCTGACCAGTGGAAAATCGAACTCCAGGTCGCGCTGGATGAACCCGGCCTGGTCTTCGAGCATGACAAAGGCTTCGGAAATTGTGTCTAAAAAGAAGGGCGACGTGAAAGGGATCTCACCGGTGATGAAGACGGGTTCGTTAGGGTTGGCCGCACCTGGCGCAACCGGTTGAGGGGGCAGGGGAGTGGGGGTTTGTGTGGGGAGCGGCGTTGACGTAGGGGTAGTTCCCGACAGGGCTACACAAGCAAGTGAGCTAAGCAACAGAGTTGTTACGATACCAATAAATAAAGGCTTGCGATTCATAGCGGTCTCCTCGAAAAGTTGGACTATACTTTAGGCATGTAGAATTGCGCCCAATGGAGGGTAGTATCTCATACCCTGCAACGGGGTGCAAGCTGGGCCGATGAATTGATGGAAAGCCGAGGTTGTGTAATGGATGATTTGTTCGCCCGAATTCGAGATCAAAAAAAACTCAGCAATGGGGTGATTCGGGTGCTGCGCGAGGTCCTTCAAGAATGGTATTACCCGGATATTCTCCCCGATGAGGTCCCGTGTGGGGATATGAGTTCATTCGCGCGGGGAACGAACAGCGAGGTAGCGCCTGATCTGGACATCATTTTTCTTAATGCGCCTTGTGACGAAAGCGCTGGTTATAAGGATTGGACTGCGATAGGCACCCGCGCGTTGACCGGTAAGAAAGAAGGCATTCAAACATTGGATGAGTTGGCGCGTTACGACGCTTATTTGGCGGAAACGATTCCGCGTGTTCAGCAAGCGTTGGAAACGCATTTTGGGTGTTCGCAGGGCGCGGCGAAGCTGGGCTTTGTGCGCACCTGGGAGGGCTACCCCGGCGTAGTCTTTAATGTGACGTTGCCTCACCCGCGCTATGGCGAGATTGCTTTCGATATTGATATTGACTATTCGTCGGGGCATTATGGCATTGAGCATGCCCGGCGTTTTGCAATTTATTTTCAGCGGGTGGTGGATCAGTTTGGCGAGGGGGTGGCGGTGCAATTTGTGGAGGACATCAAGCGGCTGAAGGGAGAGAGCAAAGCGTTGGCCCGCGACGCGGATGGTTGGGTGGATCGTACCAAAAAGTTGCCAGGGTTCGTCATCGAGGGGCTGTTCGCACAACGCTTGCCGCCCTACACGTTCAGCGAATTGCTGGCGCAGGTTGCCGCTCATCGCTGGAAAGCCGGGCGCGAACCCGGCGATCACTGGGTTGGCGATCAAACGGATCAGATCATTGATGCGGGGTTTACGTTTGCGGCCTTGTTGGAGAATATGGCCTGCGATAATGACGCGTTGACCAAAGGGGCCTGGGAGATTCTTTTGCAAATTGCGCGCGGCGCGCTTTTTGAGAACCCTTGATAGCGCCTCAGAGACACGGAGAAAATAAAAAAACTCCGCCCCGTGTCTCTGGATTTGATTATTCGAAGTAAATTTTTGCCAAATCTGCGGTGGAAATCTGATGCGCCAGCGGCGCCGGATTGGAAAAATAGGGGGGGATTTCTATATCCCCAACACGGCGACCTTCTTCCCGGATGGCTGCAATAACCTTGAGATACCCCTCGGCGGTGCGCGCCCAGGTATATTTCGACACCACCCGCTCGATACCCGCCCGGTGTAACGCTCCCCAACTCTCTGGTGAAGCGACCGCCCGCAGCAGACCACGGGCAATCTCTGCCGGGTCGGCAGGATCTACCAGTATGCCAAATTCGCGCCCGTCTTCGATCATGCTTTCCGATGGCCCGCCGTTCTGGGTCACCACAGCAGGCAGGCCGCAGCTCATGGCCTCAAGGGGGGCTAACCCAAAGGGTTCGTAGAGCGCTGTCAGGGCAAAGACTGAACGCCGTTTAGCCAGTACGCGATAGGCCGCGGCTAGTTCATCCTGGCTGTTGAGGGGGAAGGAGGTTACCTTGCCCCAAAGAGTGTATTCTTTGATGATCGCGACGATCTCATCCATGATGGTGCGTTCTTCTTTGCTTAGCGATGCGTAGCGCCGTAGGGGGTCATCCAGGTTGCGCATGGCGATAGCAAGGTTGGCTTTCGCCTGAAGCGCTTCGCTTTCGGCGTAGGCGCGCACCAGGCCGATGTGATTCTTTTTGGCGTCCAGGCGGCTAGAAGCCAGCACAAGGGGCAGGTTATGGCGCGCCGGTTCAATATCGCGGTGGAGTACATCGGCAAGGCGCGCTTCGATCAGTGGATCGGTTTCGTTGGCATTGGGAGAGAAGACCACGCGGTTAACACCAGGCGGTATCACGGCGAAGCGGCTCTCGTCGGCAGGATCTATTGCGCCGTGGTAGGTTGTGTGGCCGTATTGCTCCATGCGCTCCTGCCGTGTGGAGGTGATGACGCGATGAGCGTAGTTCATGCTGACGCGCTCGGCGAAAATGCGCCGGGCAAAGTGGTAGCGCCGGTTGAGTTTTTCGAGGTTGTTGGGAGATGCGTGGAACTTGTCCATTTTTTGGGCGCCCAACGAGTGCCCGGTAAAGGTGTAGGGAATGCCGCTCTCTTGAGCGAAGAGTGCCCCAGAGAGACCGCCGTCGCCGTAGTGGGTGGTGACAGCATCGGGCAGCGCCCCCTCTTGGCGGTAAAACGCGAGGATATTGGGCACCCACTCTGAGCCAAGTAAAGGCCACAACTCTTCTTTTGGGAGGAACATCTGCGGACCGCAGGGAATCCGCACGATGCGCACATTTTCTACATCGGGATAGTTTTCCAGCGTTGCGGCGAATTCCGGCCAATCGGGGTCTACAATTTGACGGGTGATTATATCCACCCGGTGGCCGAGTGCAGCCATCGCGATAGCAATTTCTTTGACGTAAACAAGCTGCCCGCCGAAGTCGGGATGTTCTGTCCAATAGCTGTCGTCCGGGTCGAAATTTCCCTGGGGATTGAGAAAAGCAATATGCATAGTTATGCCTCGATTACCTGATAATTTTTATCTACAATTAAATTGGCTAATGGGCGCAGGGAGCGTACTACCTGGTGTTCGCGCTCTAACACGGTCATGCGCCACTCGTCCACGTTTTCTTTGCCGCGCAGCAATTGGGCTTTTTTGGTTTCATGATAGGTCAGATCAATGAAGACGCGTACATCGGCTTCGGCCTGGACGGCGTACAGCCCTTCGATGACCATATAGCGCAGTCCCTTGAAGCTGGTTTTGAGAGTATCTTCCTGGTCGGTGAGCAGGTCTATGCAGGGCATAATGACATCATCGGCATCGGCGCGGAATTCGCGTAGATTGCGGTTGATGGTATCCCAGTCGTACTCAGTGTAGCCGATGCTCTCCGGGCCATGTTTTTTGCGCCAGGGATTGCGCTCCTGGGGGGAGGTCTGATAGTAGTTATCGATGTGCATGACTTTTGCAGGAGTGCCTTGTCCCTTGAGTAGTCGCGCTACCTCATGGCCGAGTTCGGATTTCCCCGAACCGGATTCGCCGCCGATGGCGATGATGAGTTTATCGCCGCTCAGTGCGTTGACACGCTCGACGATGGCCGCCGCAGCCAGTTTGTGTTTTTCGGTGATTAATAATACGTCGCCTAACATGCAAATAATTCCTTTCAAACGATTTAGGGGTTACGCATTTTCGGAAGATCTTTCATCGAACTTTGTAGGTCTTATATATCGGACGCGGTTCAAAGCGGAATACTCAGATGTACAAATGATCATTCGCATTCATCCGTGCTCGTTCGCGACCAGTTTATTCTGTGCTCTTGCTTTGGTGTAATGGTTACTTCTTGTCCACACACGCGGATGTATTTTTCGGCATCGCTATCCAGAAGGATTGTCACGTTTTCGGGTGTGATGGCAAAATGGTAGCGCGCTCCCTTGAAACCCACGTTGAAACGCAGCTCACGCCAGGCGGCGGGCAGGCTTGGATTAAGTCGTAATGTTTCGCCGTCATAATCTAGCCCGGCGAAAGCGCGCAAGGCGAAGAGCACTGTGCCGGTCATCACCCCGGCGTGGATCCCCTCTTGAGTAGTCCCGCCCTGGATGTCCATATAATCGCTTTTCAGGGCTTCGGTGTAAAGCTGCCAGCTCAACTCTCTATCACCAATAATGTGGGCCAAATAGGCGTGTACCAGGCGGCTGAGGGTTGAGCCATGCGAAGTGCGTTGGAGATAGTAGTAGAAATTCTCACGCAATAGCTCATCTGGGGGCTGGTAGCCCAACTGATGCAAAATTGCCCTTACCTGGGCATCACTCAGCACATAAAACGTCATCAGCGCGTCGGCTTGTTTGGCAACTTTATACGCATCTGGCGATTTGCCCTCAGCCTTGAGAATGCGGTCCATGCGGTGGATATTTTCATATTTCTGACGGTAGGCTTCCCAGTCCAATTCTTTCAGATCGAAGTAACCGTCAAATTGTTCGAGGATGCCGGTGTCGGAAAGGGGGATGCGTAGTTTTTGTGAGATGGTGTGCCAGTGTTTTAGTTCGGTCACGGTGAGATGCATCTTCCCGTGTAGTTGTTGGCGTGCTGCGGGGGGCATCTTATCGAGCAGGTCGAAGGCGCGCCGTAAAGCCCAGGCCACCAGGATGTTGGTATAGGCGTTATTTCTTAGGCCGCCTTCGCTGGCGCCGGGGTACTTCTCGTGGAATTCATCTGGCCCCATTACCCCGGCGATCGAAAAGCGCCCGCTATCGTCGTCGAATTCGGCTTTCCCGACCCAAAAGCGGCAGATCTCCAGAAACAATTCCGCACCGTAATTTTCTAGAAAATCTTGGTCTTTGTTGATCCATAAGTATTCCCAAACATTGTAGGCCACCGCCAGGTTGACGTGGCGCTGCAAGGGGCTGTAGTCTGGCCCCCACTCCCCGGAGAGCGGGTTCAGGTGCAAGGTTTGGGTTTCTTCGCTGCCGCTGCTGCCGCTTTGCCAGGGAAACATAGCGCCCTCGAAACCGTGCTGGCGAGCATATTCCCGCGCCGCACCCAGTCGTTGATACCGATACAGCAAGGCCGCGCGGGCGGTATCTGGGAAGTGCAGATTGAGGAAAGGCAGGATATACAACTCGTCCCAAAAGATGTGCCCGCGATAGGCTTCGCCGTGCAGCCCGCGGGCCGGGATGCCGGCGTCGAGTTGGGCGTTGTGTGGTGATGAGGTTACAAAGGTGTGATACAGGTGCAGGCGGATTAATTTTTGGGCCGTGCGGTCGCCAGCGATTTGAATATCGGCCTTCTCCCAAATGGATTCCCAGGCACGCGCACTGGCGCTCAGTAAGGTATCGAAATTGTATTGATCGCTCAACGCGGCGCGCGCTGCTTCGAAGGGGTCGGCAATCTCGTGTTGATGCGATGCGTAAATCGCCACTAGTTTGTCAAATGTCAGGGCTACGCCGCGTTGAGCGGCAACGGTAAAGGATGTTGTTACCTGTTCGGGCGCAGAATCCACTTCAAAGTCGGGTTTGATCTCCTGTCCATTGGTTGCCACCAGCAGGCGGGCGGCTTGCGCAATTTCTACCGCCGATTGGTTTGTCTGCACCAGGAGGGCGCTGATATTGCCGCTGCTGTACGTGTCTATCGGTTTGAGATGTTTTGCATTCAACGCTCGATAGCGGGCGACATTGTCGTTGATGATGCCGCCATCCAGTGTTGAGCGCACGGTGATGGCTTTGTCGTAGTTAAGCGGGATGATGCGGTAGCGCAGCCCGGCCAGATGGGGGTTGTCCATGCTGGCAAAGCGCTGCGACTCGATGCGGCTTTCGTGCCCCTGGTTATCGCGTACGACCATAATGCGCTGCAAAACCCCTGTGCGCAAATTCAGCCGCCGGGTCATATGAATAATTTCAGACTGGTTGGGATCGAACCAGTCACTCTCGCCGATACGGAACGTCACCGGCAGCCAGTTAGGGGTATTGACAAAATCTTCATTGCTGACCGTGCGCCCGCCGACCTGCGATTCCAGGCAGTTATACAGCCCGGCAATGTATGTGCCGGGGTAGTTATGAGCGTCTGCGGCGGTTTCTTCCAATGCGCCGCGCGTGCCAAAGAAACCGTTGCCCACTGTCAGCAAAGCCTCGCGGGTACCTTCTTTGGCAGGGTCGTAATCGTAATAGCTGATGCTCCACTGTTCTTCGGGCAGGCGTTTGGTCAGCCAGTCTTCAACCTGTTGAAGGTCGATTTCGGTCATGTCGCTGATGACAATGTCTGCACCGTTTAATTGCAGCTCAATGGCATTATCTTCGCGGGCGATACCCAATACCAACCCAAAGCCGCCGTTCTGGCCGGCCTGCACACCAGAGATGGCATCTTCAACGACCACGGCCCGGTCGGGGACCGTGTTTAATTGTTTGCAAGCGGTGATGAAGATGTCAGGCTCGGGTTTTCCTTTTAGACCTGTTTTCGCCGCAACAACGCCATCGATGCGCGTCTCGACCAAATCTAACAACCCGGCAGCAGTCAGCACGCTGGCGGCATTTTTGCTCGATGAAGCCACCCCCACACGGATTCCAGCAGCGCGCAGTTGGCGCATAAAATCTACTGTACTCTGGTAAACGGTCACACCCTCATGGGCGATAACTTCGTTAAAAAATTTATTTTTACGGTTCCCCAACCCGCAGACCGTCTCGGAGTCGGGCGGATCGTCTGGGTTGCCAAAAGGGATAGCTATGCCGCGCGACTCCAAGAATGAAGCCACACCTTTATAACGCGGCTTGCCGTCTACGTAGGGCAGGTAGTCGGTTTCGTGAGTGAACTCCCGAAAGGGCGCGCCGCTGCGCTCGGCATGTGTCCGCAAAAATTCGTCGAACATTTGCTTCCAGGCGCGGCTGTGAACCGAAGCCGTATCGGTGATGACCCCATCGAGGTCAAAAATTACTGCATCAAAAGAGTACATCATTCCGCATTCTGCATGTGTAAGATAAGTCCTTCGTTTTCACGGAGGAGGAGTGAATCGACAAATTTCTGATTTTCACGGTCAAGGCGGGTGGATAACACAACGCGGCCCTTTCCGGTGAATGACAGGTGTTGCGGATTTGGCGCGAAGTTGAGCGCCACAGTGAAGGTTTGGTCTGCCTCCGAACGCTGATACACGAAACAGCCCTGCGGCATGTCATCGAGTGGTGCGTAACTTCCCTGGTGCAAAGCAGGATTAGATTTGCGTATAGCCAGTAGGCGGCAGTAGAAGTTGAGCGTCGATCTTGGGTTTGCCAGTTGGGCTTCTGCATTGGTTTGCTGCCAGTCAGCGCTCAGGGGCAGCCAGGGTGGCGCGCCTCCCTCGGGGCTGAAACCGGCGTTTGTTTCCGCTGACCACTGCATGGGCGTGCGGCAGCGGTCGCGGCCCCAGCCGGGGACGCTCAATCCAAAGGGGTCGAGTTGCTTCTCCGGGGAAATTTCCACATCGCTCATGCCGATTTCTTCCCCATAATACAGTGTAGGTGTGCCGCGCAGGGTCAGCAGCAGCATGGCGGCTACGCGGCTTTGCGCGGCGCCATAGCGCGTGGTGATGCGGCCTTCGTCGTGGTTGCCTAATACATAGTTCGGCCAGGCCCAGGGTGGGATAGCGGCCTCAAGCGCATCGACAGCCTGGCGGATGGCATCTGCTTGCCAGGGTGCTTTCAGCAGCGAGAAGTTGAAAGGTAGATGAAATTCCAACCCGCTTTCGGGCGTGCCATAGTAGGTGGCCCATTCGTCCCAATCGAAGATGTGTATTTCCCCAACAGCCATGCGCGGCGACCTTTGGCTGTATTCGTCGAGCAGGGCGCGCAAACGACGGTATATTTTGTGATTGTCGGGATGGCCTTTATCGTTTTCGTGGGCGAGACTGTCATAGTCGCCGTGCGGCCTGTGGAAAGCCAGGCCAGATTGCGCTGGGGGGTTGTCGCGCATCTCTGGATCTTTCATGATGAAGTGGGCCACATCCACACGGAAGCCGTCCACGCCGCGCTTCAGCCAGAAGCGCACGGTATCGAACATGGCTTGCTGAACCTGGGGATTGCGCCAGTTGAGGTCGGGCTGTTCCTTGAGGAAAGAGTGCAGGTAATACTGTTTGGTGTTCTCATCCCACTCCCAGGCGGAACCGCCGAAGACAGAGATCCAATTGTTGGGTAGACCCCCCTCATCCCCCCCATCCCCCCTTCTCCCCCCGACTTCAGGGGGAGAAGGAGGGAGCTTCCCCCCGTTCACGGGGGGATTGAGGGGGGGTGGGTCTGCCCAAACGTACCAATCACGTTTAGGATTGTCGCGCGATGAACGCGATTCGATGAACCAGGGATGCTGGTCGGAGGAGTGATTGGGAACCCAATCCACGATGACGCGCAGCCCGCGCCGATGCGCCTGCTCGATGAGTTCGTCGAAATCGGCGAGTGTGCCGAACATAGGGTCTATGTTGCAGTAGTCGGCTACATCATAGCCGAAATCTTTCATCGGGGAGGGGTAGAAGGGCGAGAGCCAAATCGCGTCGATCCCTAGCGTTTCGCTGAGGTAGTCGAGTTTGGCGATCACCCCGCCTAGATCGCCAACCCCGCTGCCGGTGGTGTCTTTGTAGCTGCGGGGGTAAATCTGGTAGATGACGGCGGTTTGCCACCAGGGGCGGTTGGAAGTTGCAGGTAGGAGGGTGGAGGTCATAGGTTGGAGTGTTTAATCGTTGAAACGTTAGAATGTTGGAACGTTCTAACGTTCAGATCTGAATTGCATTTTGCGCAACTACATTTTTAAACCAATAGGCGCTCTGTTTGGGAATGCGTTCCAGCGTTTCGTAATTGACATGCACCAGGCCGAAGCGTTTGTTATAGCCGCGTTCCCATTCAAAATTGTCAAAGAAGCTCCATGCAAAATAGCCGTGGACATTAGCGCCTGCCTGGATGGCTTCGTGCAGCGCCAGGATGTGCGCCTTGATGAAGCGGATGCGGTCATAGTCGGCGACAAAGCCGTTTTCGTCGGGTTGGTCGGGCATGGCGCAGCCGTTCTCGGTCAGGTAGAGTGCGGGATTGCCATAGTTCTCTTTGATATTGAGTACCTCGGCTTTGAGACCAGCAGGGTTGATGCCCCAGCCCATTTCGGTGTAGCCCCAACTGGGGGCAGCGTAGGGGGTCAGGCGGGTTTTGAGCCAGCCGCCGAAGACATCGTAGGTGACGGTGTCGGAGTTGTAATGATTCAGCCCCAGGTAATCGGTAGAGCCGTGCATCAGCCCCAGGTCGTCGGGCTCAACCTGCGGGCGGTGCGCCCCCAGCCATTCGAAGAACGGCTCCGGGTATGTGCCTTTGTAGATCGGGTCCAGAAAGATGCTGTGGGTTTCGTCGTAGGCGCGCTGCGTGGCGGCCAAATCGGCTTCGCTTCCCGAGGCAGGGATGAGGTGATTGAGATTCAAAATCAGGCCGATTTTTCCGCCGAAATTACCCTGACGGTAGACCTGCACGGCTTTGGCGTGCGCCAGCATCAGGTGGTGAGCGGTTTGGTAGGCTTTGGTGGCGTCGCAGATGCCCGGGGCGTGGATCCCGGCCCCATAACCCAGGAAGGCGGCCACCCAGGGTTCGTTGTGCGTGGCCCACATTTTTACGCGGTCTGCAAGGGGATCGAAAACTATATGGGCATAGTCGGCGAACCAGTCGGCGCTGTCGCGGTTAGGCCAGCCGCCGAGGTCTTGTAGCGCCTGGGGGAAGTCCCAATGATAGAGAGTCGCTTTGGGCGTAATCCCAGCTTCGAGCAGCGTATCCACCAGACGGTTGTAGAAGTCCAGCCCCTTGGGGTTGGGGCGGGCGCGCCCCTCGGGCAGGATGCGTGTCCACGAGACGGTGAAACTGTAACAAGGGATTCCCATCTTCTGCATCAATGCCACATCTTCAGGCATGCGCTTGTAGTGGTCGCAAGCCACATCTCCGGTATCCCCGTTCAGGATGCGGTCTGGCTGGCGCACAAAAGTATCCCAAATGCTGATGCCTTTGCCGTCTTCGTTCCAGGCGCCCTCAATTTGATAGGCTGAGGCGGCGGCGCCCCAGAGGAAGTTACTTGGGAATTGGTAGTTAGTGTGAGTCATAAGCGGTTTTTAGAGAAGGGTAGAGTTGGGTGAAAAGCTGATAAGCTCTATCGTAACGCGCGGCATTTTCTGCATTGGGCTGGATGGATTCATCATGCCAGTGTATCGTTTTGAGGCAGGCTTGTGAGATATTCTCATATACCCCGGCGCCTACTCCCGCCAGCAGCGCTGCCCCAGTTGCAGCGGCTTCTTTAGTTTTTGATGTATAGATGGGATGGTTGAAGATATCAGTCTGGAGTTGTAACCAGATGGGATGCGCCGAAGCCCCGCCAGTGGCAATGATCCTTTCGATGGGGATCTTCAGTTCGGAGATTAGTTCTAATCCCTGTCGCAAAGAGTACACGACTCCCTCTAGCGTGGCGCGTACCAAATGAGCCTGTGTGTGCCGAAGGGTGAGTCCAATGAAAGCCGCAGGCGCTTCGGAATCCATATGAGGTGTACGCTCTCCGGCCAGATACGGAAGAAAGAACAATCTCTCAGAAGTATGCGGAACTTTGGCGGCCATATCCACAAGTTCCTGGTAACTCTTTCCGGTGATAATTTGATCTCGCAACCATTTCAAAGACAGCCCGGCGGAGAGTGTAGCAGCTAGCAAGTGCCAGCGGTCTGGCAGCGCATGACAGAAGATGTTCATCCGCAGTTGGGGGTCATTGGTTGGTGAATGGGTTGTTACAAATAACTGCCCGCCGGTGCCGATAGTGCATGAGACCATCCCCGGTTCGATAATTCCGTTGCCGACGGCCTGACAACTCTGGTCGCTGCCGCCGAAGACTACCGGTATGTTGGGGTGCAGGCCGGTAGCCTGAGCTATTTCTGGTTTGAGTGTTCCGGCAATATCCGTTGAAGGGGAGCAGGGGGGTAGGGGAGCAGAAGAGATGTTTAATGCGGCAAGCAACTTCTGTTGCCATTTCCGGTTGGCTGTGTCAAACATCAGAGTCGAGGATGCGTCACTGGGTTCAGCACCGATTTCCCCGGTCAGCACGAAGCGTAGATAATCTTTGGGAAGAAGCAAATGCGCCGTTCGACGGTATGTCTCCGGCTCATGGTTATGCAGCCACATCCACGTTGCCAGCATGAAACCTGCCGCCAGTGGATTGGCCGTCCAGATGCCAAGTTGCTCACGTCCGATGATGTTGTACACCTGTTCAACTTCTTTTCTACTGCGCTGGTCGGCCCAGATGATCGCCGGGCGCAGCGGATTTCCACCCTTGTCCAGGCAGACCGTGCCGTGCATTTGCCCGGAAAGCCCGATGGCGGCAATTTCTTCAACAGGAATTTCAGCTTCGTCCACGGCTTGTTTCAGGGTAGTTAACGCGGCCTGTACCCAGATTTTTGGGTCTTGCTCTGCCCAGCCGAAACGCGGTGTGTCAATGGTGTATTCCTGGGCCGCGCGCCCCAGGAAACAACCATTGGAATCAATGATGATCGTCTTTGTGCTAGATGTGCCGAGGTCAATGCCAATCAGATACGGAGGTTGCATAAGTGGTGGGTCAGCGGCTGCCGTAGAGTTGAATGAAGCGGTAAGGATAGCCTGGCTCGGGGGCGCTGATTTCGGTCAGGCGCTCGATTTCGATTTGCGGCAGTTCAGTTTCGAGTGTGCCCAGGTTGTCTTCAAGTTGTTCAGGTGTCCGCACGCCGATAAGGATCGAAGCCACGGCAGGCCGGGCGAGAAGCCACGCCAGGGCTATTTGCGGGTGGGTGAGGTCGTAGTTACTGGCGATGTCGTCCATCACGTCGAGGATGGCCCAGTTGCGCTCAATGGCGCGGCGCGGCCAGGCTTCTTCGGTTTCGTCGGGCATCATGGCTAAACGCCCATGTTGGGGGCGATCACCGCGATGGTATTTGCCGCTCAGGAAGCCGCCGCCCAACGGCCCCCAGGGTGTGATGCTTACACCCTCGTTTAGACACAGGTCGGTGAATTCATGTTCAATATCGCGCACGACCAGCGAATATTGATACTGGGCGGCGATGAAACGCGCCCAACCATTGGTTTCACTTAGGCCGAGGGATTTCATCAATTGCCAGGCCTTGAAGTTCGATACACCAATATAGCGCACTTTGCCCGCCACAACGAGGTCGTCGAAGGCGCGCAGCGATTCTTTAATTGGGGTGAGCGGATCCCAGCAGTGCATGTAGAGCAGGTCAATGTGATCGGTATCCAGGCGTCGCAGACTGTCTTCGACGCTTTGCAGAATATGAGCGCGTGATAGTCCCTTATCGTTCGGCCCTTGACCCATCGCAAAACGGACTTTTGTTGCCAAAACAACTTGATCGCGGCGGCCTTTGATCGCTTTCCCGACGATTTCTTCCGAGCGTCCATTGGCGTAGACATTGGCCGTGTCGATATGGTTGCCGCCAGCATCTAAAAAGTGGTGTATCATGCGGATGGCGGTTTCTTTCTTTGTGCCGCGTGCGCCTTCTTCGCCGAAGACCATTGTCCCCAGACAGAGTTCTGAGACGAGTAAGCCACTTTTTCCGAGTAAGCGATAATTCATGATGGATTACCTCACATAACGATTGAGAAGTTCAAAACCAATTCCGGTAACGATTCCGACGGTGAGGCCGGTGTAGGGGCTGGTAGTAATTGTAGAAAGTCCAATACTCCAACCCAGAGCGCTGATGATGACCCACCAGCCCGCGCGCGGCAACCAATGGCGCAGAATCAGCCATTGGGCTAACCCCATTACACTGCCCACAATCGCAGCTACCAGGGCATCATTTTGCTCCAGGCGCAGGGTGAATGCAATCCCCCAACCCGTTGTCCAGCCTGCCGCGCTGGCAATGATCCACCAGCCAGTATGGGGGAAACGAGTGCGCAAGATCAGCCATTGGGTAATGCCCAAAGCGATTCCTGCGCCAAATGCGGGCGGCAGCAATGCAATGCCTGCGAGCCAACCCAGGGTTGTTGTCAGCACCCATTGGAGCCAAAGTAGCCAGTTGAAGGGGGTGTGTTGATCGGATTGCATAGATCGAAAGTAACCAGGTGGGGTTTTGTTTCACTAAGAAGCCCCGGTACTCAAATGATCTCCGGGTACCAGGGCTTTTGGTTTTTTAGGTCGTTGTGACGCGGCTATCCTTTCACAGAGCCAGCCAGCAATCCGCGCACAAAGAAGCGTTGCAAAGAGAAGAAGACAATCAACGGCAGCAACATGGAGATGAATGCACCTGCTGTGAGCAGATGCCAATCGGAGCCGCGCGAGCCGACCATCTCTGCGATGCGCATGGTCAGCACTTGAACATCGGGTTTCGCTCCGATGAAGACCAATGCAACCAGATAGTCATTCCACACCCACAAGAATTGGAAGATGGCGAAGGATGCCAGGGCGGGCACAGAAAGCGGCAGAATTAGTCTGGTGAAAATGGTGAAGTGAGATGCGCCGTCAATGAAGGCCGATTCGAGAATATCACGTGGCAGACCGCGCATATAGTTGAACAAGAGATAGGTTGCAAGCGGCAGCCCAAAGCCGGTATGCGCCAGCCAGACGGCCAGGAAAGTGCCATTGAGATCCAGTTTAACATAGTCGCGCAGGATGGGGACGAGAGCGATCTGAAGCGGCACGACCAGCAGGGCAACAACCGAGACAAAGAGAAATCTTCGCCCTGGAAAATTCATCCAGGCAAAGCCATAGGCGGCAAACGCAGCAATGAGAATCGGAATCACGGTTGCCGGAACTGCAACGGTCAGGCTGTTCAAGAAAGCTCCGGTGAAATTATCCCCTTGAACCGTTCGGACACTGCCATCAGCGGCCTGGATTTCATAGGTTTTTCCGGCCAGCACTTGTCCATAATTTTCGGTCGTAAAATCTGTGCGCATGGTCCATTTGCGCTCCTGAATTTCAATGGTACCGAGGCGTTTATTGCCAACCCAGGTTACTTTTCGCCCATCCGGAGTTGAAATTCCTTCTCTTAACTCTTCGAATGTGCCACTGGCTCCGGCAAATTCCATCACACCGTCGCGGTCGAGATCATCACCCGGTTCAATTTCTTCAATCGTGACCCATTCGCGATGGGGGAGGATCCACCACCAGCCAGAGGTTTGAATATCGAAGCGTGTGCGGAACGAAGAAACCAGTAACCCAAATGTTGGTATGGTCCAAATAAATACCAATAGAAACAGGACGCCATTGACCACGATATCGCCCAAGAGTTTTTTGCGAGCAAAACTTTTCGCTTGGCTGCTCATTAGAAGGCCTCCTCTTCTGCAAATTGACGGAGATTGTAGATCATGACGGGTACGACAGCTACCAGCAAAACAATCGCGATGGCTGCTGCCAGACCCTTGTTATTATTTGTGAACGCTTGACGATAGAACTGGGTGGCAATCACATGGGAGCCAAATTGCCCGCCCGTCATTACCATCACAATATCGAATATTTTTAGGGTGAAGATGATGATGGTAGTACTTACGGTGATGATTGTCCCTGAAATATAAGGGATCATAATGCGGAAGAAGATTTGGGGTTCGGTAGCGCCATCAACCCGGGCTGCTTCGAGTAGTTCTTCCGGAATCCCTTTGATGGCGGCTGAGAAGATCACCATGGCGTAGCCGGTTTGCAGCCAAATCATGATGATAATCAGGAAAATATTATTCCAGGGTTGGTTGAGTGCCGTCCAGGCCTGGGGGTCATTGCCGAGGCCAACCCAAATTGCGTTGAGTAACCCAATCTGAGGGTCGGCGACATCTTTGACCTCGTAGATGAAGTTCCAAATGACGCCCGCTCCTACCATTGAAATTGCCATTGGGAGAAAGATCATCGATTTTGCGATGGTCTCAAATCGGCTGCGATCCGCTAACACGGCAACCATCAATCCAAAAATCACCGCCAGGGTTGCCCCAAAAAGGATCCAAAGTAAATTGTTGCGGAAAGCTAATGTCATTGTGCGTTCCGTAAAAACGGAAACGTAGTTGCTTAATCCGACAAAGTTCTCCGACAATTTGGTGAGATACTCTTGGGGCGCTGAGAAGAGCAATCCAAAAGAAACATCCGCAGGTCCCGAACGGTCGAATAGGCTGATCCAAAAACTTCGGAAAGTGGGCAACGCTAAATACCAGGCCAAGATAGCGATAGCCGGCCCGACAAAGATAAACGGTTGTAGTCGCTTGACCCACTTTGGCGATAATTTCTCGACGAACCAGTTTGAGACAACATATAATATCGCCGCGCCGCCAACACCCCAAACAATTGCCACCAGAGAAACTACTGCCTTCTCAGTCATGCTGCTGGGAATCGTGTCTCGCAGCCAGCGGAAACCTACGATCAAGACAGCGAATGTGGTCGCAGGAATGACCAGCGAGAGTAGTATTCGCCCAATGTTTGTAGCCAGCCATTCGAGTGGTCCGCTAATTTGAGCCTCTTTTCCAGATGTTGGGTGCATATTGGTCTTCTCCTATCGTAAGTGCTGCTTGCTTTCTGGGTGATCTAGGGGTTTCGCGCTTGCCGCTTGAAAATCCTTACCTTCCGGGTAAATTTTCGATGCAATGCGTATCCCTATGATTATATCCTTTCTTTTTCACGAGTTACCAAAAAGCAGCGGGTTTTTGAGTATCCCGTGTAGGGAAATTCTCAAGGCAGTTTCTGGGAAATGCCGATATCGTATTCAATAACAAAACAGCCCTTATAACGGTTAGGGCTGTTTTCGATATTCAATTCGCTGCGCTTTTTCTTCAAGCCGTCCGCGGTCGGGGGCCTGCTGAAGGGGGCCAACGGTTTCAATTTTAGTCTCAGCAAGCGCTTGACCTAAGCGTGCTGCTTCGATGGGGGGCTTGCCCTCCAGGGTGGCGTTGATAAAACCCGCCCAAAATGCATCGCCCGCACCGGTTACGTCGGTAACATTAATCTCATTGGCATATAAGGTATACTGATCTCCTGTCGCAGTGGCGAGAAATACACCCTCCGAACCCAGCGTGATAACCACAATTTTTGCGCCCCACTCTAGGAACCGGCGAGCATATTCGCGGGGGTGAAGTTCCGTCGCAAAAATTCTCAAACAATCATCTAGCGATGGTTTGGTAATATCCACGAAGCGATAGGCTTTCCGTAGAACCGATATGAAGTTCGGAATATCAGGCCAGATCGATGGATGATAATTTGGATCCAGCGAGATACAGGCTTTTTTCTTATGAGCTGTTTTAAAAGCCTTGAGGATGGTTGAACGGGCTGGCTCGCGGCTGAGTGCAAATGCCGAAGTGTGAATCGCCCGAGCGTGAGCGACTGCATCAAGCAGGTTGGCTTGTGGTTCAATAAAGGAGTCGGCGCCCCGGTAGATCATGAAACCTGGTGTGCCTCCTTGCGTGCGGGTAACAGGCACGGCTGAAGTGGGGGCGTTGTTCGTTGTTTGAATGAATTCGGTGTGTACCCCCATCATGGCGAGTTGCTCTCTGATGTAGTGCCCAAAGAAATCATCGCCAACGCACGCGCCAAGTGCGGTATTGTTCCCCAAAAGAGCCATATTGCGCGCCAAATTTGTGGGTTGACCGCCCACAAAGCGTTGGAAGCAATCGGCATCCAGCAGTGTATCGACCTCATCGCAAGAAATCAAGTCGATGAGGGTCTCTCCGATGGAGATGAAATCAAAGGATGGGTGTGATGATTTTTTCATATTTGCTGTTTTTCTGAATGCGTCTGAGTTGTACCGCGAATAACCAACTCGAGGGAGAGCCTGACCAGTTTAGGGACATCAAACTTTGTTTCAAGGGCTTCGAGTAACACCTGCACGCCCTCAACACCGGAAGCAAACAAGTGTTGATCTATCGTTGTAAGATTCGTATATTCAGCATCCCGAATCCCATCGAAACCAATTACCGATAATTCATCAGGAACAGTAATTCCCAGTTCGCTAGCAGCATCCAATACACCAATAGCCTGGGTGTCATTGCCTGCAAAAATCGCGCTGGGGGGTTCGGTGAGAGTAAGTAACTTTTGGGCCATATTGTGGGCGTTCGCGCGGCCTCTTTCTCCTGAAATGAGGTAATCTTGATGATAGGGGATATTCCGTTGATCTAGCACATGGCGGTACCCTTGATAACGATAGCGTGAAGAAGGATGGAAAGGAGTATCCAGCACATCGCTTAGAAAGGCAATTTTTGTATGTCCAAGATCTGCCAGGAATTCGGTTGCTAATTTACCGCCTTTGACATCATCTGTCAGCACACTGCTGACCTGAGGGTGGTACGCATCAATAAGCACCGTTGGAATATCGGTACTCGCAAATCGTTCGGCCTGGGCATCGTTCGGGGGAAGCGAAATAATCAGAATGCCATCCACAAGGTTGTTGCGTGATAGATCCTTGAAATATGCATCGCGTTCTTCTGGGCTGCCAACGCTGAATAGCACCATGTGGTACTCAGTTTCTGCTAAGGCATGTTGGACACCCCTAAGGCGTTCTACATACGATGGGAGCGTGAGATAAGGAAGTACAACCCCAATGGTTAATGTGCGCCCGGTAGAAAGCTGGCGGGCAATGGGATTAGGAGTGTAATCTAATTCTTCTATGGCTGCCAAAACCGCGCTTCGCGTTTCGTCACTGACAGACGGATTGTCGTTAAGTACACGAGAGACAGTGGCAATGCCTACGTTGGCGTGCTTGGCAACATCCCGAATTGTGGGCGGCATTCTTCTCAAATTCCTGATTGACTGGAACCGGTTCCAAGACTACAAAGTTAACATATCTTTAATTCGCTGTCAATATAATGGGGTCAAAAATCCCATTTTCGAGTGATTTAATCCCATATTGTTGACAAGATAGATCAAAGCGGGTATAAGCTGGGGAGTGTTTTCCCAGATATTGGATAAGGCCAGGCTTTGTGAATCTTCTTTCCGTTAGTGACGTTATCATCCCATATATCTATAGTCCAAGTATTCGCGAAAAATATAAGCATGCTGAATTTGTAATCGCCTGTGGCGATCTCCCTTACTATTATCAAGAATATATCATCAGCATGTTGGATATTCCGTTATTTTTTGTGCGCGGCAATCATGACCCGGTGATCGAATATGGGGATGGGATCAATCGTAAATATCCGCATGGTGGCATTGATCTACATCGCCGGACGTATAACTTTAATGGGATATTGATGGCAGGTGTCGAAGGAAGTGTCCGCTATAAAAGCCGCGGTCAATTTCAATATACGCAGAGTGAAATGTGGCGTCATGTGTGGTCACTTACGCCCAAATTCATGTACAATCGGTTGCGCCACGGGCGCTTCATTGATGTTTTCATTTCCCACGCACCCCCCTGGGGGATTCATGATAAGTCGGATCGCGCGCATCGGGGCATCAAGGCATTTCGGTGGTTATTGTCGGTATTCCAACCACGTTACCATTTCCATGGACATATTCACGTCTATCGCTCAGATACGGTCACCGAAACACATTTTCACCGGACACAGGTCATCAATACTTACGGATGCCGCGAAACGAAGATGATTTGGGAATAAGACATTAGGCCATTGAATGCTATATCTGTGGTTTAGCGACAAATTAACAGGGGGAGATGAGACTTTCGGAGAACTTCGTCTACAACACTGCCTAAAACAATTTCAACCATCGGGCTTGCTTTATATCCACCCATCAAGATAAAATCACAATTCTCGTTTTGGGCGATTTCTAAAATAATGTCGCTGCGGTGACCGGTTCCATGAAGCCGATACGCGGCCTCAATTTGATGAGATTCTAGATAATTGCGTGCCTGGTCAAGAAGAATTTCTGCATCAGTTTCATGATGTTCAATGACTAAAACAGACAATCGAATTTTCCATTTAGCAGCCAGATAAGCAGATAAGTAAAGCGCTTCATCGGCTTTGGGGGTGCCATTGTAGGCCAATAGCGCGTGATTCAGGTCGGTAGGTGCAGATGGCACAATAAGAATCGGTCGTGGGCAGCGACGCAACATGGTGCGAAAACCAGACGAAAAACGCGCCAGGGGGTGATCGCCCGGCGGAAAGTTTAACTTGCTGACAATTAAATCGGTCCAACGTGAACGGTCACAAATTACCCGGGCAATGGAGCCGGTTTCTATGGCAAAGTGCCCATGCAGGTTCGCCAACCGGCAGCGCTGCTCAAATTTTGCAGACAAAGCCTGGCTTTTACTTGAGCCGATATCCCGCTTGTATTTGACGATGTGTAACCCCTGAATGTGACCTACTTCGCGATGAGCAATGCGAATGGCCTGATCTAGCGCAGCCCAATCCTCTTCTGTACGAACTGTTACCAAAATATTCGCGAAGAGTCGGTCTTCTCTGCGCTGATCGATTGTTGTCTCGCGCCAACTTCCGGGAGGAGGGCCGGGTTCTAAGGGATCGGGCGTAACAATATCGACGATTCGTGATGTCAGTCGGGTGATCGCGGTAGAAAGCTCGGGGCTGAAGCGCATTTTCAGGTCTGCAGCAGCAGCCTGGGTAGCGATGTGCCAGCCCAATGCTTCCTCGAGTTCAGCCTGATGGCGAGAAATCCATAAATAAAGGTCCGTCTCCGTTCGATTGGGGAAATTCCGCAAAATGCCCCTCTCGCGAATAATTTGGACAACCGGTTTATATACCACATCATACCAGTGCGAGACCGCTTCGGCGTAGGTGATGTCGCGCTGTTCGTCGATCCCCATAAAGAATTGATGCATGGCGATGTGTTCAAGTAAGATGGGGTACTGACCTGGATTTGTGACGGTGAGATCGGCGTCGGGCCGTTGATGATCCAATTGGGTTTGCTCTAAAAATTGCGTTTGCTCGGCTTTGATAATCAGATCGTCGGGTTGTATGTCCGGAGAGATACTGACCCGGCTGCGAACTTCGGTGACATAGGCCTGGATTGATGTCGCGCCAAGTTGACGGGCAACAGACACGCGGTGATTACCATCGAGGACGAAATAGGCCGCCCCAAGTTGATAGACTTCGATTGGGGGGAGGCCGATCAAATCGGTGGCCTTACTCATCACGTTGGCCCAGCGTTGCTGATCGCTATCGTGCTTGGGTAAGAAATTGCGTGTGAAATCGGTGTATCGCCCCACACTGCCGATGATGGCATCTAGGGGAATATCGCGCAATTCTGTCTTGCCGCTTTCTAAGGCGCGCAGATTTTTGCGCACATCTTCGTAGGAAAGCAATTCGATCGATTTTCCGGTAATGCGCGCCATGATATTTTGCAGGGCGGCTTTGCGGCGCGCTTCACGAAAATCGCTAATGGCTTGTGTGTAAGACGAAAGTCGAGACATGCTAAAAGGCTTTTATTTGATCGGGTGAAACTCGAACACGCTTAATTTCTTGGTTTGAAAGAGAAGTTCGAAATTTGGCAAATTTGACGATATCCAGTCGAATAGCCAGTCCGGTTCATCGCGGATGACCAGATAGCGAATTTCATTTTCTTGGAAAAGTTGGTGCCGCTCGCTGGGGGATGTATCTGGGCCGATGAGAGCCGTATAAAGATCGGCAGCCTTGCCGCCGCGCTCATCCCGAAAGGAAATCAGGCGCAGTTGGTAGGTCAGGCTGGGGATGATGTCATTGGTGGGGCGGTCTGGTCCGCCGATAATGAACTCCCCATTTTGCTCCAGAGTATTGAGAAAAGCATTAAGTTCAATGTAATCTTGATAATAAAGCACCGTGCCGGGTTTGGTGATGCCAAATTTCAAGTTGCCCTTAGCCCAGGGCAGGATATAGAGCATCCCGATTACAAGGGTGATCTGCAAAGCAGCGGAGAGTGACCATTCCAAAACGTCTTGGGTAATTCTGATTTGTTTCCATCGTTCCATACGGGGGGATATGGCTTTTATGCCGATATTAACGAGGGTAGCAAGGATGATTCCCAGGGGCGTCATCCAGGTCAAACGCCATAATTGAAACGTGGATGTCCCCAGGCCGATCATCCATCCGGTGTAGGGGAAGATGCTGATCCCTAATACGGTCAATGCCGATACCGTGTAACGCGCGGCGGGATCCTTTTTCAAGAGCAAGAGACTCAACATACCGGCAAGAAGACTGAGCTCGTAGGGCAAGCCAGAAACCAAACTGGGGTCAATTCCGTAAAAGCGTTCATCTTCGAGTACCTGGAGTCTGCCAGGGCTAAGTTTGTTATCCCGCCCGCTTTCGAGGGCTTCTTCCACAGAGAACATATAACGCTCTTCTGCTTCTCCAAAGCGTAGGATCACCGGGAAGATCAGAGCCAACCCAAATGGGAGAATCGCTAGCAACGAGACGCTTATCTTGCGGGTTACCAGGAAGTTGAGCGCGCTATAAACTGCGGCAACCAGGGCCGTCATCCCCAAGATGATCGGATGTGTGAACATCAAGCCAATTGCGCCGACGAAAAGTAGGGCGAGGCGCCGACGGCGAGGCTGCTCGGTGAATGCTATGGTTAGGCGAATCACGATGGGAACAAGGACAAAAGCCGCCACAGCTTTATCTTCGATGAGTTGGTCGAAGAATACCAGTCCGGCCTGGTTTTTGTTGGTCAGGCGGATCAGGCTGGCAGTTTGGAGAACAGTAGCCAGTAGAGCGATAGGATGGCTGAATGTCAAAGCGCGTCCCAGCGCGTAAACCCCGATGAGTGAGAGGCCCACCAGCGCGGGCGCTAAATAAATGCCGGTAATCAACAGCCCGTGCAGCCCGCTGAGGTGGGCGAGTACGGCCTCAACTAGCGGCCAGTAAGCCAGCCAAAAACGAGTGATTTCGAGTTGTTCCAACCCTTGCATGAATTGGAAATCATATTGCTCGGCAAATTGATAGTAATTCAGTAGGGCATTGTAGGTGAAATCGTCCTCGAAGATGCGCGCTGGAATGGCAATGTTGGCTGCAAGGATGGCTGCGCCTACCGGGATCAGCGCCAGGGCAATGGTGATGGCATTGAATTTCTGCCCTGGAGATTTGAGGGGGGGAAGTTCACCGCATAGTAGTGAAATCAATAGTCCGGCCAGGTATAACCCCCAAAGAACATACTCAAACGAAAGCTGGAATAAACGGGCTGTTGCACCCAATACCCCGGTTAAAAAAATGGATGCCAGGAAGCCATTGCTCAGATGACCGGCCCATTTTGTAAGCGGTTGGTGATTGAAGATGGTTTGCAAGCGAAAACCCGGGTAGATGAAAGCCAGCAACGCCAGGCTAAAGCGAACCCACGGATACGCGCTCAGGAAAGGGATCCCTGATGCAAACCATAATATACTCCAAATAAGCACGATCGCACCATTTTGCGGCAGTGTATTTGGATGGAAAGATTGTTGTAAAAGTTCTTTTAGCCTATTCATCGGATGCATCTGCCCAGGGATGACCGCTCATGCCACCGTATTTTGCGGCGCTGTCCAGGGTTTGGTAGTGTGTTTTATCTCGAGTTTTGATGATTTGTTGAGGAGCCGAACCCACAATAGCCAGAGGGGGAACATCTTTTGCCACCACTGTCCCCATGCCAATGATGGCGCCATCCCCAATGGTAACTCCCGGTGTGATGGTGACATTCATGCCTATCCAGACATTGCGGCCAATTTCAACCGGTTTAAGCACTTTTTGAGCATCGTAGGGAAGATATTCGCCTTCGTATTGATGGTTCATGGTATAGATGACCAAATTGCGTGAAATATGGGTATTAGCTCCGATATGCAAACCTCCCTCGGCGCGCAAAAAAGCATTCTCATTGATATGGACGTTATCGTCAACAATAAAATTTTTGGGTGCAGTAATTCGGAAGCGACCATGGATGCGCACGCCGCGCCCGCAATGGCCGAAAGACCGTTTGCGGTATTCATTACTCAACAGCCAGATACTCCTGCCGAATATCTTTCTGGCGGTAGTCAATAGGTAGAAGGGAAATAGTAACCAGCTCACCGGTTTGAGAATGATGTCTATGAATGTGTTGGCGAGTCGGAACCCGCGCGGTGCTTTGGACATTTATGCTATATCTCTTTTGTGTGTTGGTTTACAAGCAATAGGCTTCCTATGGCTCCCAACAGCAGAATGAAGGCCAGGAGGATAATATGGGAACTGACGGCGATATTTAACGCGACTGATTGTGGTTGCTCAAAAATTCGAAATGCGGCTACCCAACCGATTTCATGTGTGCCCAGATTGGCGAATCCTTGTAAGGGGAGGAGTGTCATTGGCACCATGATAATGGATACTACCATGATCTGAAAGATACTCAACGAAAATCCCAGGCTCAAAATGATGAGGTAAAAATTCGTTTGCACACACAGCCAGATGGCAATGGTTACCAACCAAAGATGCCAGTATCTTCCTCGTTGGTGAATACGTCCAAGATGTGTGCGCAGGCTTTCTGCCCCGGCGATGATGCGGTCAATGATTTTATGACGTGCAAAAATTGAAGCGGGTGTGCTAGTTCTAGGGGGCTTACGCAGCCACCAGGCCACTACGCCGCTTGCAAGAGCGAATATCCCACCAAAGGCCAGGGCACTGACGCGAATCCAATGCGGCATTTGTTCCCAAAAAGCGATCATGACACCTGGAAGAAATAGCGCGATGGTGGCAAAGTCGAAGTAGCGCGCGGTGACCAAAGTAGCTGCGCTGGAACCTAATGAAATGTTTAGCCGATTTTTCAACAATATGGGGTAGGAAAGCTCACCCGATTTTGCAGGCATCAGATACAGGTACATTCCATAGATGTGGGTGATCCCCAGCAGTTTTCGGAATGAGACATTTTCAAACTGCAACAACATTTTGAAACGTAGGGCGCGGAGGATATAGTTCACTAAATAAACGGCAAACGCTGCAATCAAATACCCCCAATTGAGTTCCCTAAAGGTGATTGCGACTTGCCTCCAATCCAGCGAACTCAGTACATAGCCGATGACGATCAGGGAGAAAATCAGCCCAATTAGAAAATTTCGTTTTTTTGTTGTTGTCATAGGGTGTTGGCGTTCAGGCGTTTTCGGGAGCTTGTGCCAGTCTTTGCTTCCAGGCAGGCTCGTTACCGTAGCCGTAGGTTTGCATTCTTATGCCGCATAACGCGTGTACTTGACGACACTGCTGCGGGGTCCAGTATTCCCAGGATGGAAAGGAGCGTCCTTGATTGGGGTTGACCCGTTGTGTAAATGCGCTGGATAAATCGGTGATTTCAGAGAGACCAATGAACGCCAGAAGACGGCCAAAAGCTTGTTCTGGGGCAGGACTACCAAAGAAATCTTCAAATTTTACCCTTAAGTAAGGTGTTTTCGTCTCAGCCACAGATTCAATAAGGCGGTTCTTGAACTCCCAAATCCAGGCGAATCGCTCAAGTTGCGAAGCCCGCGCCCATGAGATCCAATCCATCTCGTTCATCAGAAAGGCATTCGGCTGCCAAAATGGAACCAGGTAATTGGCAATAAAACTGCGTTTACGGTGACGCGCCCAATTGATGTGGGAGCGTACATAACTGCGAGGGTCGCGGACAATATGGATGACTTTTAGATTCGGGTATAGCTTTGGGTTTCGGGGCACCAATCCATAGAGATGGTTGTTGGAGTCGATGTAGAAATCTTTTTCGCAACTTTCAAGCGCAGGTTGAATGGCGCGGCGCCATGCCCATAGCGGGAGATTTTCTGATGCCCAACCGGCTAAATGGATATTGGTTAAGATATTGACCAGTCGGGAGCGTTCATCGGCTTCGTGATAGGCATTTGCCCCAGGAAAATGTTCTCTGAATATCTTTGCAAAGAACATCGTACCGGTGCGCCCGGTTGAAAGAAGAACGATCGTTTGAAGATGGGTATTCACTGTTCCCCTCAGTCGGAGTTCTTGAAAAATTCGCTATGCTCAAAACGCAATTGCGCAACTTGCTCCGATACCAGCCCCACCATGAAGATCACCACAGATACCGTCATCAACATTGCTGAGGTAGGGCCGTAACGGGTGTTGAGAAACAGCACTTTATAAAGCCCGTAGAAGAAACCTGTGAGGAACATCAAGGTGCTGGCCGGGATAAACACTTTAAGAGGTGAATAAAAGGTGGCAATGCGCAGGATGATGAGTAAAAAGCGAACTCCATCGCGCAGCAAGCGGATGTTGCTTTTGCCTTGTCTCCGCCGCCCTTCGATGGGGACATAGCATACACTGCGCCCAGAACGGAGAGTAGCCAGGGTAATGGTGGTAGGATAAGAAAATTTGTTAGGAAGTAAATATACAAAACCTCGTGCCAGATCGGCCTGGATGGCTCGAAACCCGGATGTGAGATCCACAACTTTAAATCCGCTGATATAACTTGCCAGCGCGTTATAAATTCGGTTGGCGATATCACGGTGAAAATCTGTATCTGATGCGCGGCTGCGTGCCCCTACAACCATATCGTATTCGGCAGCATATGCCAATAACCGGGGAATGTCTTCCGGGGGGTGTTGACCATCTGAATCTAGCATGACAATGATGCTGCCGCGGGCGTTGCGAATGCCCGTTTTTATGGCTGCCCCATTGCCAATGTTATAGGGATGTTGGAATACCTCGGCTCCGATTGCTCTGGCTATAATTGCAGTATCGTCCTCGGAGCCATCGTCAATAACTAAAATCTCGAAAGTGTATTCAGTACTGCTTAGACTACCGCTAATATGCTGAATTACTGCTGCAATCCCTGTCGATTCGTTGTAGGCCGGAAGGATGATGCTGACGTCTGGTGCGTGCTTATCCATGTTGGTAGTATAGCCCAACTTGCTAAACCGGCCAAGCCGTTTGCGTTATCGACAGATGAGTACTGGGCAATTCGCCGATCGTAGTACCTGATTGACGGAACTTCCAATGAAGGCTTCCAGCATGGGGGGATAACTATAGCCTCCCATGATAATCAGATCGAATTTCCCCTCATCGGCTGTGTGCAAAATTAGGTTGGCAATATCCCCAAATTGGAAATGTACGTCGCCGATAATCTTGTGGGAATTCAAGTACCAACGCGCCCGGGCGGCGGCTTTCTTGGGGAAGGTCTCCCCGTCGAGAACAATTAAAACCGTCAGGGGCAGATCCCACTTTCCGGCCAGGTAAGCAGCGACGAAAAGGGCCTCATCCGCCCTGGGGCTGCCATCATAGGCCAGGAGTAGCTTATCCATACCTGGGATGAATTCGGGCACGACAAGCATCGGGCGGGGGCAGCGCTGCACAAGGCGGTGAAAGCCGGGCGCCAGTCGCTTAAGCGTGTGTTGACTGGGGGGGTGGGCCAGATGGACTACAACCAAGTCGCTCCAACGAGCGCGCTGGCAAATTGTAGGCGTGATGTCACCGGTATCAATGGCAAATTCTCCGGGGATGCCGGAAGCCTCGCAAATACGGTTGAATTGTTCTGCAACGGTATGAGTTTTATCAGTTTCGATGTCTTTCTCGTTGGGGACGACGTGCAACCCCAACAAATTGGCGTTTTCTCGTTGAGCTAAAACAGTAGCTTGTTTTAGCGCATCCCAACTTTGGGTTGTGCCGCTAATAGCGACCAAAATACGGTTGAAAAGATGCTCTCGCCGTTGAACGGAAAGTTGCTGCCGCCATTCTCCGGGCTTGGGTACTGGCTCTATCGGAGGGGGTGTGACGCTTTCTAAAATGCGCTCTCCCCATCGGGCCACCCGACGTTCGGGCCGCGAACTGAATTGATCGGCTAAATCTATGGCGGCATCCTCAGGATCAATGGCCCAGCCCAGGCTATTTTGAAGGTCTTCTCGGTGTTGCGAAATCCATACATAGAGATCGGTCGCTGTTCGCTCTGGGAAATCTCTCAGTAAATTATGCGTGGAGATGATCTCCTCAACGGGCCGGTAGACTTGCTGATACCACTGCTGGGCCGCTTCTTGAATGACTATTTCTTTGTGCTGATCTTCGCTGAGTTGTTTTTGCAAAGCCTCGATTTGATGCTCGATAATACGGTATCGCCCCGGTGATGTGATCTGCAGGTCAGGAGGTGGTTGCATTTCATGCAAACGGGTTCGCGCCAAAAAGCCCTCTCGTTCGGCCTCCAGTATCAGGCTGTCTAAATCGCTTTCAGCGTGGATTTGGATAGATGTGACCAACTCGGTAACGTACGCTCGGATTGACTCCGCCCCGCGCTCACGGGCGATAGAGACGCGATGGTTGCCATCAAGGACAAAGTAAACCTCGCCAATTTGGTAAACCTCAATCGGGGGCATATCTTCGACGTTTTGAAAAACACTTCGGACATGTGCCCAACGCTCTTGTAAGGAGCGGCTGCGGGGCAAAAAGTCGCGGGTAAAATCGGCGTAACGGCCTACACTTCCAACAATCGCATCGATTGGGATGTGCTGTAACCCGCGTTTTTGCACGCCCTCGGGCGTAATATGTTGGCGGATCTCTTCGAAGGGCAACAAATTTACAGGCTGCCCCTTGATGCGTCGCAATATTTCATTGGTGGCTGCCAAACGGCGCGCTCGCCTGAAGTCATCCAGGGCTATTTGAAACTTTGATGGTTGTTCGTAGTTCATCGACTTTCTCGTTGAAGGTAAAGAATAGGATCATTGTTATTATAGTGCAGCTTGACGGTGTAGAAAACGTTTGTACCTTACGACAAGGATAAAACTCATATGCTCTGCATAAAATCTGGTAAACTTGCCTGCAATCATTAACCTTCAATCAAAACCCCTCAAGCCCTCATGCAACCTCTCCTTACGATCAACATCACCAGCCGAAAGATAAGTAGTTTTATCGTTCCTGCTCAATGGCAGCGCGATTATTTGGGCGGCGCGGCACTGGCGCCGCGTTTGCTGTACGATGATCTCTCTCTTGATCTTGACCCTCTTTCTCCTGAGTCGCCTTTGCTTTTTTTGACAGGCCCCTTAACCGGGACAGCCGGGCCTTCGGTGGGGCGCTTTGTGATTTGCGGGAAATCACCTGCCACCGGGCTATGGGCCGAATCGAATTGCGGTGGCTTTTGGGGGCCGGAACTCCGCAAGGCTGGTTATGACGGCCTGTGGATTACGGGGCGCGCCGAGAAGCCGGTTTACCTTTGGGTGCAGAATGAGCAGGTCGAAGTGCGGGACGCGGCCCACCTTTGGGGAGCAGAAACAACCCAAACCCAGGAGATGATCCTCCACGAGTTGGGCGCATCACCCAAGCCCCGGGTAGCCGTGATCGGCCCGGCAGGTGAATCCCAAATTCCCTATGCCCTTATCCTCACCGATCACGGACGCGTAGCCGGGCGCACCGGCTTGGGTGCGGTCATGGGATCAAAAAATTTAAAGGCAGTGGCGGTGCGCGGCCGCGGGAAAATCCCCCTGGCATCCGATGTTTATGCCAGCCTGCGTTCGGCTGCCAATCAGGCCCTGCGGGTGGATAACTTTACCAACGCAGCCCGCGAGTTGGGTACGGCGGCAGTGGCCGATTATGCCGATTACCTGGGCGAGATGCCCAAAAAATATTTCAGCGCCGGGGTTTTCGACAGTGCCGATAAAGTGTCGGGGGCCACAATGGCTGAGACCATTCTAACCGGCGTCAGCGCCTGTCATGCCTGCGTGATTGCCTGCGGGCGTGTGGTTGATTTAGGAGAAGGCAGGCGCAAAGGCCCCGAGTACGAAACGGTGGTTGGTTTTGGCCCCAATTTGATGATCGATGATTTACCGTTCATCACCCGTATGGGCGAGTTGTGCGACCGCTATGGGGTGGATACGATCAGCCTGAGCAACACACTGGGGTTGGCCTTTAAATTATTTGAAGATGGGGTGGTTTCCGAGAATGACACGGGGGGGCTGAAACTGCGCTGGGGCGATACCGCCGTGGTAGAAGAACTGGTGCATCAGACAGTCTGGCGGCAGGGCTTTGGGCGGCTGTTAGCGAAAGGCGCCCGCGCCCTGGGGCAGGCCTTCGATGCCGAGGCACACGCTGTTCAGGTTAACGGTTTGGAGGTCGCCTATCACGACCCGCGCGCCGCTTCGGGAATGGCCCTGGTTTACGCCACTTCGCCGCGCGGCGCCTGCCACAATCAGTCCGATTATTTCTTGGCCGACCTGTTTGGTCAGACCGAATCCAGCCTGGGGATGGAATATTTCGAGCGCCAGGCCGGGGCTGAGAAAGCAGCCAATGTTGCCATCCATCAAAATTGGCGCACACTCTTCAACGCTTTGGTGATGTGCTTTTTTGCCAATGTTCCTCCGGAGGTTGTCTTGAATCTGGTCAATGCTGGCACGGGCATGGATTATTCGCTTGAAGAATTATTGCGAGTCGGGGAGCGTGCCTGGAACCTGAAGCGGATCATCAACCGCCGCCTGGGGCTGGTCGGTGCAATGGATGTTTTACCGCGTCCTTTGCGAGAGCCTTACGCCGACGGCGGTGCGGCTGATTTTGAAATTCCCCTGGAAGAAATGCTGTCAGCCTACTATCAGGCCCGCGGCTGGGATCAGAAAAGCGGGATGCCGACTGCACAAAAGTTGCAAGCATTAAATTTAGATTGGGTGAAGAAGGATGCATAAAAGGTAAATTGTGAAGCGCAAACTTCACGTCTTACGTTTCAGGTTTGGAAATTTTTGGAGTGTTCATATGAAATTTGTTACGGTTGCAGAAATGATCGCCATCGAAAAAGAAGCCCACGCCAGCGGGCACACCTACCCCGAAATGATGGAGCAAGCCGGGCGCGGCCTGGCTGAGGTCGTTCATGAAACCTTTGCGGACATAGGTTCGAAACGCGTCCTGGGATTGGTGGGTTCGGGCAATAATGGTGGTGATACCCTGGTAGCTTTGAGCTATCTGTTGGAGTGGGGTTGGGAAGTGGCCGCCTACATTGTGCGCCCGCGCCTCAAAGAAGACCCCTTAATGGCGCGCGTTCGTCAGGCAGGGGGAACTATTCTGGAATTCAAGAATGATGAGAAATTCAAGAACCTGCGCGCCGCCCTCAAACATCATCCGGTACTTCTCGATGGCATTCTCGGCACCGGGATTATGCTGCCTCTCAAAGGGGATGTAGTTGGTGTACTCAGTTATGTGCAGAAGACATTAACAAAGATGAGCGAGCCTCCCTTTGTGGTCGCGGTGGATTGTCCCTCAGGCGTAGACTGCGACAGCGGTGAAGCTGCTCCAGAATGTATTCCCGCCGATCTCACCGTGACAATGGCGGCCATCAAGCGCGGTTTATTGCGTTTCCCGGCCTATGAGTTGTTAGGCGGCCTGCAACTCGTAGAGATCGGTTTACCGGAGGGCTTGAAATCGTATCATGCCGTTCAGCGCCAGGTAGCCGGAGCCAATTGGGTTGCCAGCGTTTTGCCAGACCGCCCTTTGGATGCCCACAAAGGCACCTTTGGCACTGCTTTAATCGTGGCGGGGTCGCTGAGTTATACCGGAGCGGCGGCGTTGGCCGGGGAGGCCGCCTATCGCATTGGAGCCGGCTTGGTCACGCTGGGCGCGCCAGGGCCGTTGCATACGGCATTGGCAGGCAAATTGCCTGAAGTGACCTGGCTGTTATTGCCTCATGAGAAAGGCTTCATCGCTGCCGGTGCTACCGGTGTTGTGAAAGAAAACCTTGAACGTGTTTCGGCAATTTTAATCGGCCCTGGGTTAGGGGTTGAAGGTACTACCGCGGATTTCCTCGAACGACTCCTTGGTGAAGACCTCAACAAGAAGGGTAATAGCATTGGATTTGTAAAAACCGTTTCGGAGACCAAAGCCGAGGCGGAAGGCTCCTTGCCTGCAACGGTAATCGATGCCGATGGGCTAAAATTACTCGCAGATATTCCAGGCTGGCCGGGTAAATTGCCAGGGCTTTCAATCCTTACCCCACATCCTGGGGAGATGGCTGTGCTCACCGGTCTGGATATTAGCGAAATCCAGACCGACCGTGTTGGCATCGCCGAGCGCTATGCCGCAGAGTGGGGACACGTTGTAGTATTAAAAGGCGCGTTTACCGTCATCGCAGCTCCCGACGGGCGCACGATGGTGATCCCCGTAGCCTCGCCCGCTTTAGCGCGCGCCGGTTCGGGGGATGTGCTGGCCGGGCTGATCGTGGGCTTGCGCGCCCAGGGTGTAGATGCGTTCGAAGCCGCGACTGCCGGAGCCTGGATTCATGCTCAGTGCGGGTTGCTAGCCGCCGATATGTTAGGGAGTACGGCCACAGTCGTAGCCGGAGATATGATCGGCGCTTTGCCGGATGTCTTAACCCAATTTGCGTGAGCTTGAACAATAACAGAATCAAAATCCGGGTTTCAGTACGAAACCCGGATTTTGATTATCTTTACAAAATGGTCTATGCCTCGCTGGGAGCCTCATCGGCGGGGGCATCTTTCTTGATGCGCCGCTTCCCGGTTTCAATGGCGTCCTCGATGCGTGCTTTTTGTTCCTCGAGAACAACCTGACCTTGTTGCCGCAGTTCATCTGCCCGGGCTTGCGCCTGTTGGGCTATCTTCTCGGCCTGGGCGCGTGCCTCAGCAACTTTGGCATCGGCCTGGGCGCGTGCATCGGCCAAAATGACCTCTGCCTGCGTGCGGGCTTCAGTAGCTTTTTCGGCGGCGGTGTCTTTCAGTTCGATACTCTTCTCGCGAATATATGTGCGTGTTTCCTCACCAGATTGAGGCGCGAGCAACAATGCGACCGCTGCTCCTACCAATCCGCCAAACACAAACCCCGAAAGAAAAGCACCAAATTCATTATTGTTATTTCCCATAATGTGTACTCCTTTGTTCAAAAGTAATTATTAGATGATTTTACTCACAACCGCATGGAGATCGTTAATCTTGTTTCGGTCGCACCAGGCGGAAAAACTGCATCGCTCCGGCCAAATATTCATTGAGTTTTATCACCGGTTCAACAAGATTGTTGCTCAAGAAATGGGTGGTTCCGCGCAGCGTGCTGACAGTTTCGTTGGTCGAGTCGATGATGGGTTTAATTTCGTTTTGCAACAAATTAATCAGCCGGGCGATTTGGACAATCAAGATGATCAGTGCAAGCCCGATGACAATTGATTCTAAGGCCATGAAGATGATGAAAACATCGCGAAAGCGAGCCGTGTCTGTAGATGGCTGCAATAAGAAAATTACCGCCAATACGATCAGCGTAATGAAAATAACGGCCCCAATGACGATGCCAACAACCGCGCCGCGCTGACGGCGAAGTTCATCCGCTTCATCTGAAGGTGGTGGTGTGGTTGCGGTAATTTTACCCGTGTCAAGTTCCATAACTGTCCCAATTATAGCATAGGCTCATATTCGATTTTTGGTATTCCGCGCGATCACCTAACGAGGTGCAAAAGAATCATTTTCGGTAACCGGAAGGGTTTACCGGGCGAATATGATTGGTAGTTTTGAAATTGCGCAGGATGACGAAGGTCTGTGTGTGCGAGATCCCGCTAATCGGGCGCAATTTCTGGCTTAGGAATGTCGATAAATGTTCCTGATCATTGCAATGTACCAAGAGAATCAGATCGAATTCTCCAGAAACCATAACGACATCATAAACTTCAGAGATCTGTGCGATTGTTTCGGCAGCTTGTTCGAGATTGCCACCCTGGATAGAAACACCGATCACGGCTGAGACAAATAACCCCATTTTGAGCGGGTCGGTCACGCCGAGGATTTGTAATATATCGTCTGATACTAATCGGTTGACTCGGTTGCGAATTGTGCCCTCTGAGACGTCCATTTGTTGGGCAATTTCTGTATATGGCATGCGCCCATCTTGCTGAAGATAATTAAGTATTGTACGGTCGAGTTCGTCCATCATAACCTCTAAACCTGCTAATCACGAATTTCGTAAAACCCACGTATTCTACTTGGTCTGCTCTTTGCAGACAAGGTTCATCACGGCAAGTCAACGAGCGAATCAGCAAGAGAGCGGAAGACAGTTGCCCCGGCTTTAGATAAGGCAGCAGATTTGCGGGGATCGGATTCGATCCCGAATACGTGTATTGTTATCGAAATTTGGTGCGCCAACAATATCTCGCAGGCTGAGCGGGCGCTCTTTATTCCGGCAATTGTATCTTCAAAGATACATACCTTCGCACCCCATATTTCTTCCCAAATCGAGGCAGCTTTTCCGTCCAGTGCCAGATCTGCTGCCGCACGCAATGCGGTTTCCTTGTTTATTCCCCGACTGCACAATAGGGCGGCCAGTGCATGCACCGGGGATGGTTTTCGTAGGTGGCGTACATCGGTGCCGTATTGCTGGCTGAGCCAGAGCATATCGCCATACCCTACAATCGGCAGTGTCGCCATTCCCACGCACCGCGCCCCAATCTCGGCTTCGGGGGTACTCATTTCTTCATAGTTTGAGGGGCGGTTGGTGAATATCGCCGCGTGGTGGCTATTTTCAGCTAGCCATCTCGACAGCTTGGCATGTTGTTTAGAATTCAAACTCGGGCGGTCAAACTGCGACAAGAAACTCTCGACCTTGAACCAGGGAGACAGACAATAGATCTCGCTGAATTCCTGGCTGCCCAGCACCAGCTCTTGAAAAACGCGGTGGGTTAGCGATTTAATGGAATGCGCCTCGCTCAAAATCTGGCGGATAGTCTGCTCCTGAGGATGGCCTGAAGCCAGCGCCTGCTCTACCCAAAAGACAGGATCAGCGGACTCCCTCGGGGGTGGATGCAGTTTTTCGAAGAGCGCCTCCCACCTCGGAGCGCGTCCGCTTGCCCCCAAAGGCAGGCCATCGCGAAGGGTGGTTGGTATCCCCAAAGATGGCACGCGCTCCCACAGCGGCATCATCATCCAGATCAAACATATCGCCGATGAATCCCACTCGCTGGTGATCCCGGCGGCTTCGAAGGCGGCAATGTGGTCCGGGGAAAGCGCTACATATTGATAGCCCAGCATTTCACCGATCAAGCGCACGGTTTCGATCAACGCTTTGTGATAACCGCCCGGTTCGAGCAGCACGCCATCCATGTCGAAGAGTAGGATCGTTTTACTCATCGATGGCGGCGGCGTAATTCGGCCTCGACCTCGGCCAGGGTGATTCCCTTGGCGGCCAGCATCACCAGGGTGTGGTAGAACAGGTCGGCGGTTTCCTCGATGAACCGCTGTCTGCCCTGGCCTTTGGCCGCCAGAATAACTTCTACGGTTTCCTCGCCAACCTTTTGCAGAATTTTGTCTTCGCCCTCGGCCAGCAGCCGCGCCGTGTACGAATCTTCGGCAGGGTTTGCCTTACGGTCTTCGATGATTGTAAATAGTTGGTGTAGCATACGATCTCCTATTACCGCCGAGTGCGCCGAGAAAGAATCACTGCGTACTCAGCGAACTCGGCGGTAATTATTCATTCGAGTTTTCGGTAAAAGCAGCTCTGCGCCCCGGTGTGGCAGGCTGGCCCGGCGGGGTTCACCTTGAGCAGCAGCGTGTCGGCATCGCAGTCGACAAGAATTTGGCGCACGTTCATGAAATTTCCCGATGTCGCGCCCTTATGCCAGAGTTCCCCGCGGCTGCGGCTCCAAAAATGGGCCTGCCCGGTTTCGCGAGTCTTGCGCAGGGCCTCGGCGTTCATCCAGGCGACCATGAGGACTTCATATGTCTCAGCGTTTTGTACGACGGTGGTGATTAAACCGCGATCATCATATTCCAGCCCGGTTTGAAAGTTAGACGTTGCAGGTTGAACGTTATCATTCATCATTCACCATTCCTAATGTCGAAAGTGGCGCACGCCGGTGAAGACCATCGCCAGGCCGAGTTCGTCCGCCGCGGCGATGACCTGTTCGTCGCGCACCGAGCCGCCCGGCTGGATGATGGCCGTCACGCCCAATTGCGCGGCGGCCTGCACACCATCGGGGAAGGGGAAGAAAGCATCCGAGGCCAGCACGGATCCGTGCGCGCGTTCCCCGGCGCGTTCCCCGGCGATGCGCACGCAGTCGACGCGGTTGGGCTGTCCGCCGCCGATGCCGACGGTGAAAGTGACCTCGCCGTCGCTTTGGGCCAGCAGAATGGCATTGGATTTGACCGGTTGAACGGCTTTCCAGGCGAATTGGAGCGCGGCTTGCTCATCTGCCGTTGGCGCTCTTTTCGTGACCACGCCCCAGGCCGGGGCGTCGGCGGGGTCGCCGGTATCCACATCCTGACGCAGGAATCCGCCCGCTACCGAGCGCAGTTCAAAGTCGGCGCGCGGTGCATCCAACAGAATTTGCAGCAAGCGCAGATTCGGCTTTGCAGAGAGTAAATCCAGCGCGGCGGCGGTGAACTGCGGGGCGGCGATGCACTCCACGAAGAGATCGCCCAGGCCGCGCACAAATCCGGCGTCCACCGGGCGGTTGCTGGCAATCACGCTGCCAAAGGCCGAAAGCGGGTCGGAAGCGATGGCCGGGGCGATGGCCTGTCCGACATACGGAGCAGAGGCGATGCCGCACGGGCTGGCGTGCTTGACGACGACAACGGTCGGCTCTTCGAAATTATAGGCCGCGTTCCAGGCACAATCCAGGTCGAGCAGGTTATTGTACGAGAGCGGCTTGCCACCCAGCAGTTGTCCGCCCAGCGGCCTGCCCCCGGGTTGGAGGCTGTAATAGGCCGCGTCCTGGTGCGGATTTTCGCCGTAGCGCAAGGTTTGCGCCGGGTAGAGCGTCAGGCGCAGGGGTGCGGAACCATCTTCCAGCACAGCGAAGTAATCCTGAATGGCCTTGTCGTAGCGGGCGGTGGCAGTGAAGGCGGCCCGCGCCATGCGCTGGCGGTAGGCTTCATCTTCGAGAGTGGATAAATCTTCGGGGTAATCAGCAGGATCGCTTAATACAGTCACGCGGGCGAAATTCTTGGCTGCGGCGCGCAGCAGGGCCACCCCGCCGATGTCGATATTTTCAATCGCTTCGGCCAGGGTGGTCTCCGGTCTGGCGACGACTTGCTCGAAGGGATACAAATTGACCACCACCAGGTCAATTGTGCTCCAGCCGCGCGCCTCCAGATCGGCGCGGTCGGCATCGGTATCGCGCCCCAGCAGACCGGCATGAATGGCGGGATGCAGGGTCTTGACGCGGCCATCGAACATCTCCGGTTCGCCGGTGATCTGGCTGACTTCAGTGACTTCCAACCCGGCGTTGCGCAATGCCCCTGCCGTGCCCCCGCTGGCGACCAGCCGCCAACCGGCGTTGGTCAGTCGCCGTGCCAACTCGATCACGCCGGCTTTGTCCCATACAGATAAAAGTGCGGTTTTCATTTCGTCTCCTGAATAATTATGAATTGGGAATGGTGAATGATGATTTATGAAGTTCTCATCCACTGTTCTCAATTCGCTATCTAGCCACCTGACAGTTTAAAAAAAGGACGCAGATTCGCGCTGATTATCACTGAAAAAACAAAAAACAGTGAAGTAGAAACAAAAAATCATTGTTATCTGCGTTCATCAGCGTTCAAAAAACAAAAGTGTCGGGTAGCGAGTTCACAATTCACAATTCACCATTCACTATTCGCATCGGCAATCCCCGCCCCGTCAAATACGTCTTAATCTCGGCTACGGTGTACTCGTCATAATGCAGCATGGACGCCACCAGCGCGGCATCGGCGCGGCCCTCGGTGAGTACTTCGTACAAATGCTCCGGTGTGCCCCCGCCCCCGGAAGCGATCACCGGAATGCGCACAGCGTCAGCGATCCTACGCGTAAGGTTAATTTCATAGCCGTCCTTGGTGCCGTCGGCGTCTATCGAATTGACCACCAACTCGCCCGCGCCCAGCCCCTCGCCGCGTTTGGCCCACTCGATGGCGTCCACGCCCATGCGTTTGCGCCCGCCGTTGATGACAATCTCATACCCCGAGGGGATTTCAGCTGTCGGCGCGACGCGCAGCACGTCCATCGAGAGCACTACCGCCTGCGCGCCAAAGGCACGGGCGGCTTCCGCAATCAACTCTGGGTTTACCACTGCGGCGCTGTTGACGTTGACCTTCTCGGCCCCGGCCAGCAGCACTTTGGCGCAGTCGTCCACGGTACGCAGGCCGCCGCCCACCGAGAAGGGGATGAAGACCTGCTCGGCCACCCGGCTGACCACATCCAGCATGATCGCCCGTTTGTCGCTCGAAGCGGTGATGTCGTAAAAGACCAGCTCATCGAGGCCGTCCGCGTAGTATTTGCGGGCGCGTTCCACCGGGTCGCCGATATCTTGGGTATTCACGAATTTGATGCTCTTAGCAAGTGCCCCGTCGCGAACATCTAAACAAGAGATCACACGTTTGCTCAACATAAATTTATTCCGATCAATTTTTTACCGCCAAGACGCAAAGGTCGCTAAGTAACCTAAATATTTTCTTGGCGATCTTCGCGGCTTAGCGGTGACTATTTTTAGTTATGCGAAAACCGCATTATGGTTTCCATTGAGTAAAATTTTCCAAGATTTTCAAGCCAATCTGGGCACTCTTTTCGGGGTGAAACTGCGTGGCAAAGAGATTATCGCGCCCGATGGCGGCGGCGAAGTCGTGCTCGTAATTGGCTGTGGCATATACATCGCTGGCTTCATCCGGTTGGGGATAGTAGGAATGGACGAAATAAAACTGATCGCCGGGCTGAATATCTTTCAAGATGAAATGCGGGCGGACGACCTCGACGGTGTTCCAGCCCATGTGCGGGATCGTCAATTGATGGTCATCCAGTTCGAAGCGCGGGCACACCCCGGGCAGGATCCCGAGACAGGGAGTGTCGCTTTCTTCCGAGCGCTTCAGCGCGATCTGCGCCCCGACGCAAATCCCCATCATCGGGATGCCGCGCTCAAAAGCCTGCAACAAGGCTTCATCCAGCCCGCGCCCACGCAGCACGGACATCGCTGTCCCGGCATGCCCCACCCCGGGGAAGAGAATCCGCCCGGCGCGCGCAACCTCCTCGGGGTCGGGCGTGATGCGGCTCTCAATCCCCAAATGATCGAGGGCGCGCTTCACCGAGGTCAAATTCCCGGCGTTGTAGTCGATGATGGTTATCATACGTTCTCCGTTTTACGTGCGATTCAGCGAGTCAGCGAGTCAGCGATTCGGCGAGTCAACGTTTCGCTGACTCGTTGACTCGTTGACTCGCTGAATCGTGATTTCCACGCAATCCGCAACGCTGAAACTCCCCTCATACAACGCCCTGCCGATGATGACGCCCGCCAGCCCGGCATCCTGAACGCGGCGCACATCATCGAGGGTTGCCACGCCGCCCGATGCCACGACGCGCAGCCCGGATGTTTCCGCCAGCGCAGCCGTTGCTTCAACATTCACTCCGCTTTGCAGGCCGTCTCGCGCCACATCGGTGAAATTGCACCACTGCAGACCGCGTTTCCGTAAATCACGCGCCAGGTCAACAGCCTGCACCCCGGCGGAATGTTCCCAGCCGCGGGTGCGCACAACGCCGTCACGGGCGTCAATGCCTACCACGACACGCTCCGGGCCGAAGGTTTCCAGCGCCCAATCGACCAGCGCCGGGTTTTCGATGGCGGCGGTGCCGATCACGGCGCGGCGGATCCCGGCATCGAAGGCGGCCCGCAGGCTGTCTTGATCGCGCAGGCCGCCGCCGAACTGCACCTTCACGCCGATGCTCAAAATAGCGCCCAAAGCCGTGATATTCGCCGCCGCCGCTTCGCCAAATGCCCCATCCAGATTGACCACATGCAGCCAGTCCGCGCCCTGGGAGGCCCAGCGTTCCGCCCAGGCGCGCGGATCATTGCCGTAGGTCGTCTGCCGCCCTGGATCGCCTTCTGAGAGCCGCACCACGGCTCCGTTGCGTAGATCTATGGCAGGAAATATGACAAATTCGGACATTCTTTTTTTCCTTTGTTAGGACGCAGATGAACGCGGATTACGCGGATAAAAACAATCCGCGCTCGTCTGCGTTTATCCGCGTCCCACTAGATGATCCCTTTTGTGCTTGGAACGGTTCCATCACGCCGCTCGTCGATCTGTGTGGCGGCATCGAGGGCGCGGCCCAGGGCTTTGAATATCCCTTCGGCTTTGTGGTGGTCGTCGCGCCCGTAAAGCACACGAGCGTGCAGGTTGCAGCGCGCTTGCACGGCAAACGACTCCAGGAAATGCCCGAAGAGTGTTGTGGCAATCCCACCCACGGCGGGTGTGACCCATTCGGCCTGCACCACGCAGTAGGGCCGCCCGGAAAAATCGACGGCCACAAAGCCCAGGGTTTCATCCATCGGCACATAGGCCGAAGCCATGCGCACAATTCCCTTGCGGTCGCCCAACGCCTGGGCAAACGCCTGCCCCAACACCAGCGCGCAATCTTCCACCGTGTGATGCTCGTCGATGTGCAAATCGCCCTCGGCGCGCAGGGTCAGGTCAAACAGGCCGTGTACGGCTACATGATGCAGCATGTGATCCAAAAAGCCGCTACCGGTCGAAATGTCAGCTTGCCCGCTGCCGTCGATGTTCAGTTTGACAAAAATATTGGTTTCGTTTGTGTTGCGTTCAATAGTTGCGGTTCGCATAAGTACCTCGTTTGAAAGTTAGCAAGTTAGAACATTCAAACATTGAAACGTTCCAACATGTCAACGATTAAGTCCGTTTGATGGGACATCCCAACACTAATCCGAATATGATCGTCCAGCCCCGGCTTATTGAAATAGCGGATCAGGATTCCCTGCCGGGCGAGATCGGCTTTGAGTTGGGCGGCGTCGCGGCCAATGACTTTGCAGAGGATGAAATTGGCCTGTGATGGATAGGGTTGCAGCCAGGGGATTTTAGCTAACTCGATGAAGAGCCGCTCGCGTTCGGCGATGATTTTCTTTGCCCGGATTTGGAGCTGGTTGGCGTTTTCAATGGATACTGCCCCGGCGCGCCCGGCAGCCACCGAGACGTTGTAAGGCTGTTTGATCTTCCACAAGTGGGGCATCATCCAGTCGGGGAAAACGCCATAACCCAGGCGCAGCCCGGCCAGCCCGGCCCACTTGCTGAAGGTGCGCAGCACGATCAGGTTATCAGGCCAATCCTCACCCCATCCCCTGCCCCCTCCCCACTCTCGAAGTTCGGGAGAGGGGAGGGGCGAGGGTAAAATTCGGCTGCTGCCCGGTGGGGCGAAATCGACATAGGCTTCGTCAAGGATGACCAGTACGGGCAAATCCAACAAGGCCTTGAGCATCTCCGGGGCCAGCAGCCCCCCATCGGGGTTGTTCGGCGAGGCCAGGAAGATCGCTTTGGGAGCAGAATCAGACACCACCGCGGCAACCCGCTCAAAATTCAGCTTGAAGTTCCTGTCTCTCGGCACGGAAATTGTGCGGGCGTTGTTGACCGCCGCGTCGAAGCTGTACATCCCAAACGTCGGCGGACAATTCACGATACAATCGCCCGGCTCCAAGATCAAACGCATCACCAGGTCAATCAGTTCGTCGGCCCCGGCTCCGCAAAGGATGTTTTCGGCGGGGATGCCGTGATATGCGGACAAGGCGGCGCGCAGGCGGCGGCTCTCCGGGTCGGGGTAGATGTGGGCGTAGGGCAGATCGGCGAGGGCGGCGCGCACTTCGGGCAAAGGGCCGTAGGGGTTTTCGTTGGCGTCGAGTTTGACGATCTGCTCCGCCGGGATGCCTAGCTGCTCGGATAGCACCTCGAAGGGCAGGACGGGGATGTAGGGGGACATGCGCACGACGTGCGGACGGACGACCCTTCGGCTTCGCTCAGGACAAGCGGATGACGGATGACGGGGAGTTGGCGACACTTCTAACTCCTAATTCACTATTCGATATTCTGCCGAAGCGGCGTGCGCGGTGAGGCTCTCGGCGCGGGCAAATTCGGCGGCCAGCGGGCTGAGTTGGGCGGCGGTGGCGGGGTCGAGGGCGACGATGCTGTTGATCTTGATGAAATCCATCACGTTGAGCGGTGATGCAAAGCGCGCCGACCCGCCCGTAGGCATAACATGGCTTGGCCCGGCGACGTAATCGCCCAGCACTTCAAAAGAGTGATCGCCGAGGAAGAAGCCCCCGGCGTTGTTGATGGTTTTGGCGAGCGCGTCGGGGTCTGCGACCGCCAGGCAGAGATGTTCGGCGGCGTAGTCGTCGGCGAGTTGGGCAGCGGTAGCCAGATCGGGTGTAATGACGATGCCGCCGCGGTTCGCGATGGATTGGGCGATGATCTCGGCGCGACTGAGATTTTCCATCTGGCGGGCGGCGGCAACTTGCACGGCCTCGGCCAGAGTTCGGGATGTGGTCAGCAGGATGGCGCTGGCGAGGGGGTCGTGCTCAGCCTGGGCGAGCAGATCGGCGGCCACCCACTCGGCGTCGGCGCTCTCGTCGGCGATGACCATCGTCTCGGTCGGTCCGGCCAGCCCATCGAGGCCGACAATCCCATAGACCTGCTGTTTGGCGAGAGTCACAAAGAGATTCCCGGCCCCGACGATTTTGTCCACTTTAGGGATGCTCTCGGCGCCGAAGGCCAGCGCCGCAATCGCCTGCGCCCCGCCAAGCTGGTAAATCTCGTCAATGCCGCAAATGTGCGCCGCGGCCAAAATGGCGGGGTGCGGGTTGGGCGGCGTGCAGACGATGATGCGCTCCACCCCGGCGACCTGCGCGGGGATGACCGACATCAGCAGTGAGGAGGGCAGCGGGGCGGAGCCGCCCGGTACATACACCCCGGCGCGCTGCACGGCGCTGGCGCGCTGACCCACGATGCCGCCCATCTCGGTCGTCGTCCAATTGGGCAGCGGCTGGCGTTGGTGAAAATTGCGGATGCGCTGCGCGGCGACATTCATCGCGTCGGCCAGAGCGGGCGATAGCGCTTCGTAGGCTGCGGAGAAACTCTCCGGCGGGATGCGGAAATCATCGAGTGCGGTTTTGTCAAGGATTTGCGACCAATGCCGGAGCGCGGCATCGCCTTCTTCGCGCACGGAGGCCAGGATGCGCGCCACGGCTTCGTAGGGGCTAACTCCTTCGCCGAAAATGCGCTCCACCCCGGCAATCAACGCCGGAGGGTAGTCGGCGGTGTTGAGCGGGGCGCGGCGCAGAATCGTCTGGCGGGCGGTGTCGATGTCGTAAATTTTGAACATGATGGTCTCCAATTTCACCGCTGAGACGCAGAGAGCGCAGAGTTTTTCTATTGAATAGTTTTTCTCCGCGTCCTTCGCGTCTCCGCGGTTTTTTTATTGCAATGCTTCAAGCATATCTTTGTAGGCCTGCGGCTCTTCTTCGAAAATATACGTCACCGGCGTGACGATGACGCCGCTGCCGCCGATGGAGCGCAATTCGCTGATCGCCTGGGCAAGCTGGTCTTTGCGCACCACGATATTAACCGCGTACCAATTACCGCCGTCGCGGGTCACCACCGGGGAGATGGTCGGCCCTTGCAGGCCGCCGATGACTTCCTGTGTGAACATGCGCTCCGCAATAGCCTGCGGCGACTCGCCGCGCATATTGGCGAATACAGCCAGATTATCTTTGGCGCGCAGATGCGCCACAACAAACTCGATCAGCTGACGGGCCACGGAAAGCATTTCCGGACGGGATTGCAGGGCGGCGCGGTTGGCGATCAGGCAGGCTTGCGAAGCCAGAATTTGCCCATCTTCCAGCGGGCGCAGGCGGTTGGCTTGCAGCGTGGTACCGCTGGAGACCAGATCCACGATCAGGTCGGAATAGCCAATGGTGGGGGCGATTTCCAATGTCCCTTCGGCAGAGATGAGATGGGCGTCCTCCAGCCGGTTTTCTGCAAAGAAGCGCTGTGTCAGTTCCGGGAATTTAGTTGCCACCCGCAGCGGGCGGTTGAGTTGATCCTGTTTCTCGATCAAATGCCCCATCCGACGAACATCGCCCCAACTCTCCGGTACGATCACGTTGAGGGTGCAAAACCCAAAGCCGAGCGCTTTGATCAGGGGCAGCGCCTCGCCGTTGGCGCTCTTCTCGGCGACCATGTCCCATCCAGTTATCCCCAGGTCAACTGTGCCGTCATGTACGCTGACGGCAATATCCCCGGCGCGCTGGAATAGCACGGTCACGCCGGGCAGCATGGGGATGCTGGCCTGATACTGGCGCGGGTTGGGTTTGTAGAGCGAAAGCCCGGCGTTCGATAATAGCGCGAAGGCGTCATCGGCGAGGCGTCCTTTACTGGGCAGCGCAAAACGGATTTCCTGGCGTGTGGTCATCGATTTCTCCAATATGCCCTCACCCCAGCCCCCTCTCCCATTGGGAGAGGGGTGTCGAGCGTAGTGAGACGGGGTGAGGGGGTAAACAAAAAACGCCCTCCGACCGGAGGGCGCTTCAACTTGCGTGAAAAGGTGCGAACTTATATCACCTTAAAACTGTCCTGCCCGGTCGGGGATGGCCGGTTGAAGCATGATGATGGTGATGCTTGCAGGTCAGGGTTTTCTGGTTCATATTGGGCGGAATTCTAGCACAGGGCCGGAGCGCTGTAAAGGCTGTGGGTAAAAATCGAATCATTTTGCGCTGCATCCAGTAGATAATCCACGATCAGGTTGGGCAGATCCACCCCGGTGAGCGGCACAGTGGTATGGAACTCCATCGTGTGGTTGATCTCATTGACCAACAGCCCCTCTTCGGGGTGTTCGATCAAATCCACCGCCAGCATCCCGCCGCCGACGGCGTGGGCGGCGCGCACGCACAGATCGTTAATCTCCGGCGTGACCGGACAAATCTCGCCCGAACCGCCGCGTGCGGTGTTGGTGATCCAATGCGGCGAGTGACGATAAATCGCCGTGACGGTCTCATCCCCAAATACAAAGGCGCGCATATCGCGCCCCGGTTTCTCGATATATTCCTGCACGTAGAACACCGAATGTTGGTACGAACCCAGGGTAGCCTTGTGTTCCAGGATTGACTCGGCAGCGTCGCGGTCATTAATTTTCGAGAGCAGCCGCCCCCACGACCCGACCACCGGTTTAAGTACCACCGGGTAGCCGATCTCTTCGATGGCTTTGAGGGCTGATTCGGGGGTGAAGGCCAGGGCGGTTTTTGGCTGCGGGACTCCGGCAGCGGAGAACGCCGCGCTGGTGCTCAATTTATCACCGCACACTTCGGCCACGCAGGCTGAATTTACTGTTGGGATGCCCCATGAATTCAGCATCCGCGCCGCATACAGTCCGCGCATGTAACTCAGGCTGCGCGCTAACACCACGTCATAGCCGAGCCAGGGAGAAGGATCATCGACGTCGATATGGATTGCGCTGTCGTTGATGCGGTCATAGTTGACGCCGCGCTTCTCCAAAGCAGCGAAGATCCATTTTTCTTCTACACGCACTCGTGAATACAAGACACCGATACGGGGATTTGAGTTGGTCATGAGGTTCGCTCCTTGAACATTTAGGAGTTACGCACTTGCGAGAGGAAAGTCCGAAAAATAGGGGTGTGTGGGGTGCGGAGCACCCCACACACCCCTATTTTTCGGTAAAATTTCAACGAACTGCGTAAGTCCTAACATTATTGAAAACAAAAAACCGCCCTCCGGTTTCAATCCAGAGGGCGGTTTTTAGACGTAAATAATCTCGCTAAAGCGTCATCGTCGGTTATCCAAACTCATCAGACCGAAAGCCGGGGTGCTCAGTGGCTTGCGGTTCTTCTTGACTGCTTTGTTGGACAGAATGACAATTTCGCGCATATTGTGGCGTAGTTTAGATTGTGAGGCTGATCCTGTCAAGGGCTGAGTTTTAAATTAGCTCCACTGCCACAGCGCTGACTTTATAGTCGGGGATTTTGGCCTGGGGATCGCGGGCATCCTGGGTGAGTTCATTGGCCGCGGCTTCGGCGAAATGGAAGGGGATGAAGATGACGCCTTCGGGAGATCGCTCGCTGACCAATGCCTTGACTTCGATCTGGCCGCGGCGCGATCGCACGCGCACTCGGGCGTGTTCCTGTACTCCCAACCGGCGCGCGTCTTTTGGGTTGATCTCCACCGTGGCCTCAGGGTAGATATGGTCAAGCTGCGAGCGGCGCGTCATTGTGCCGCCGTGCCAGTGATACAGCACTCGCCCTGTGGATAATATGAAGGGATACTGCTCATCGGGCAATTCCTCCGATGGGCGGTATTGGATTGGGCTGAACTGCCCTTTGCCGCGCGGGAAGTCATCTTCGAAAAGATACGGCGTTCCGGGGTGATCGGCGCTGGGGCAGGGCCAATGTACACCGCCCTCGCGCTCGATCCGTTTGTAGCTGATACCCTGGAAGGGCGGAGTCAGGCGCGCCATCTCATCCCAAATCTCCGATGGTTGCTCAAAAGCGAATCCGGCGCTGAAATCGCGCCCCAGCTTTTCTTCCACGCGGCGGGCCAGATCGCAGAGAATCTGCCAATCATCCCGCGCCTGGCCGGGGGCGGGCAATGCCGTTCGGATGCGCTGCACGCGGCGGTCGCTGTTGGTGAAGGTGCCGTCTTTTTCGGCAAAACTGGTCGCGGGCAGAATAATATCGGCATACTCACCGGTTTCGTTGAGGAAAATATCCTGCACCAGGACAAAATCAAGCTGCTCCATCACATGGCGGGCGTGGCGCAAATCCGGCTCGGACATCATTGGATTTTCGCCCATCACGTAGAAGGCGCGGATAGCTCCGCGCTCGGCGGCATCCACCATTTCCATTGTCGTCAGGCCCGGCTCGGACGCCAGGCCGCCGTTTGCGGTCGCGATGTTCCACTCTTTCTCGAATTTGGCGCGCACATCGGGATCATCCACCGCCTGATAGCCGGGGTAAACATTCGGCAGCCCACCTGAATCCGAGCAGCCCTGGACGTTGTTCTGGCCGCGCAGCGGGTTGAGGCCGGTTCCGGGGCGACCAATATGACCGGTCAGCAGGGCCAGGTTTGCCAGCGAGAGGGTGTTGTCCGTGCCGTGGACGCTCTGCGAGATGCCCATGCCCCAGTAAATGGCCGCGGCCTCGGCGTTGGCATACATGCGGGCCGCAGCCCGAATCAAATCAGCGGGAACCCCCGAGAGGGCTTCGGCCCACTCTGGGGTGCATTCCTTCAGGGATGTACGATACTCATTGAAGTCTTCAGTACGATTAGCAATAAATGGTTTATCGTATAGGCCATCTTCCACAATGACATGTGCCATAGCCTGGAAAACGGCCACATCGGTGCCCGGTTTCTGGCGCAGCCACAGATCGGCAAACTCGGTCATCTCGATACCGCGCGGGTCGATCACAATCAGTTTAGCCCCGTTTTCGACAACCGCCTGGCGCAAAAAAGTGCTGATAACCGGGTGTGTCTCACTGGTGTTCGAGCCGGTCACAATGAAGACATCCAGGTCTTTCATCTCGGCGATCGAGTTCGACATGGCCGATGAGCCGATGGCGATCGACAGCCCGGCCACTGAAGCGGCATGGCACAGGCGGGCGCAGTGGTCTATGTTGTTGGTGCCTAACACCGCGCGCACAAACTTTTGGAAAACGTAATTATCTTCGTTGGTGGCTTTGGCCGAACAAAAAGTACCCACGGCGTCGCCGCCGTGCTGCTGCACTGTGGCGGCCAGTTTTTCGGCGGCAAGATCGAGGGCTTCTTCCCACGTGGCTGTGCGGAAGCCTTCGATGCCGACCGGCTTGCGCGGCAATTCACCCAAATCTTTACGAATGAGCGGCTGTTTCAAGCGGGAAGGATGGCCTGTAAAATCCATCCCGAAACGGCCTTTTGCGCAAAGCCGCCCATAGTTGGGGGCCACATCAAAAGGGGCCTCAACACGGAAGATATGGTCATCCTTGATAAGTAAATCCACCTGGCAGCCAACCCCACAATAAGGGCAGGTGGAGCGGATGGTGCGGTCGGGTTGCAGCATAGAACTTCCTTGAATATGAGTATTTTTGTCTGATTATCGGATTCTATCATATTTATTCGTTGCTCAACTCACTGCTAAGTTCCGCTATAATTTAA
>CAYFMI010000010.1:0-65189 GCA_964344175.1 uncultured Anaerolineales bacterium | reverse complement strand
CATCTTTCACAAATTGCTTTGACATATATGGGTAGGGACGGTATAATCGTCGGTCGGCTTAGTATAGAATGGATCGTAAGGAGAGTTTACTATGGACACAAACCCTACCCGCATTGAGGACCTTAAACCAAAAGATAAGCTTACCGGCACGGTGGTTAAGGTCATGCTGGCTGGCGTTATCGTGGACATTGGCCTGGATGTACCAGGTGTTGTTCACATATCACGAATTCAGAAAGATCCTGTGAACCGGGCGGAGGATGTCGTTGAAGTGGGGAAGATTGTGGATGTTTGGGTTCGACAGGTTTTTCCGGATCGTAAGCGGATTGAACTGACCATGATCCAGCCCCTCGAAGTCGAGTGGCGCGAGATCCAAAAGGGCATGGTCACCGAAGGTACGGTTACCCGTCTGGAAAAGTATGGCGCATTTGTAGATATTGGTGCCGAACGGCCAGGATTAGTTCACATTAGCGAACTTGCCCACGGGTTTATTGACGCTCCCTCCGACGTTGTGAATGAGGGCGATGAAGTGGAAGTGCAAGTTTTGAGCGTGAATCGCCGCCGCAAACAAATCAAGTTGAGCATCAAGGCTCTCACAGCGCCGCCAGAGAAAGCAGCCAAAGTCGTCGAGCAGATTGATGACGACCGTGCCCATGAGCCTGTACCCACAGCCATGGAAGCAGCCCTACGGCAAGCTATGGAGCGATCGCAAAACGGTGAGAGTAAAACCAAGAGCAAAAGAGACAAGAAGTCTTCCTCGATTAATGACGAATTGGAGAATATCTTCGCTCGTACATTAGGCCAAGATAGTTAGTGCTCTAGCCGAATTACGATATAGCTCTCCTGGTATGCGACAAAGAACCCCGCTGACATCAGCGGGGTTTTGCATTTATAAACTTCATCACAAGGGTTGAATCTTGAATCAGCTGAAAGGCAATGCGGTCACCACTCCGGTCGTTTCACCGATAGTAACAGATGTGCCGCTTTCTACAGAGGCGCGTTTGAGTACCGCCAGGGCAATATTGCCAAAACGGGGCGAGACGGCGAATGAAGTGATAGCGCCCCGAGACTTGCCATCGAACAGCACAGGATCATCCACATTAACAGGAGCGCTTACGCGCAGCCCAGCTAAATGCCGCGTGATCTTGTCAAAATTGACCTGACGGGCAATTATCTCTTGGCCGGTATAACAACCTTTGTCCATCGAGATGGCTGCTTCTTGCAAGCCAACTTCCAGGGGGGTGTAATTATCGGTCAGCTCGCCCGCTTCACCGGGCAATCCGTTTTCAACACGCAGGATATGGAAAGCATCATCATCCAAGGCCTGCGCGCCGGCGTCAGACAGAGATTGCTCAAAGGCATCGAGATGCTCTTGAGGATATAAGATGCGGACAGTCGTTTGTGAAAAGCCCGCCTGACCAATGAGTTTGCCTGCGGCAACCTGAAATTCTATTTGAGAAACTTCCCCCATCTCCGGAAGGGGCATCCCCAACGAATTAAGAACGACGGGCACACCTGGGCCATCCAGAATGATTTGACCCCAATTGGCGCTGGCATTTTCCAGTGTGACATCGTCATTGAAGAAAATGCGGCTGCGCAAGAAATGTTCCGTTGCTGCGGCGCGCCCCGGCAATGTCACAACGCCTATCGCGTCTGCATCTTCGACAAACCAGAAGAGATCTAAAATGCGCGCCGTCGGCGAGGTGAGTACAGACATTATGGCGCGGTCTGGCGTCAATGCGCGCACATCGTTGCTGGTTTGGCGCTGGAGGAAATCCATCCGATCGCTGCCGCCAACTCGAAGATACCCCGAAACAGGGATTTGATAATATACAGCCCCTTCTAATGCCGCCTGATAGCCTTGCAGAGTTTGCATCACAACCTACCCTTAACAAAAAACGGGGTGTGCCCATCACCGGCGCACACCCCGCAATCATAGAACCCTTAGGCAGCCTGTGGAATAGGCGTACCGCCGTTCTTTTCCACTGGAGCGGGGAATAATGTTTCGAATTCTTCGCGGGTGATGGTTTCAACTTCCATCAGCTTTTCAGCAACAACATCCAGCTTGTCGCGATATTGGGTCAGAATCTGCTTGGCGCGCTGGTAAGCGTCACTCACCAGACTGCGCACTTCCTGGTCGATTTTCTCGGCAACCGCTTCTGAATAATCGCGCTGCTCGGAGATCTCGCGCCCCAAGAAAACCAATTCTTCTTTTTGCCCGTAAACCATTGGGCCGAGGTTTTCGCTCATCCCCAAACGGGTGACCATTGTTCGGGCCATACGAGTAACCCGCTCGAGATCGTTCGAGGCGCCCGAAGTAATGTCGTTGAAAACCAATTCTTCGGCGGCGCGCCCGCCCAATAAGCCGACCATGCTGGCAATCATCTTTTTACGCGCCATCAAGGTGCGGTCTTCTTCCGGCAAGATCAGCGTGTACCCACCGGCCTGACCGCGCGCCGTAATGGAAACCTTATGCACCGGGTCACCTTCTGGTAGCGCGTTGGTGACAACGGCATGACCGGCCTCGTGATAGGCGATAATGCGCTTTTCTTCATCGCTGATCAGGCGGCTCTTGCGTTCAGGCCCGGCAATCACTCGCTCGATGGCTTCTTCGAACTCGCTCTGACCGATCATGGTTTTATCGCGCCGGGCAGCCAGAATGGCGCCCTCATTGACCAGGTTCTCAATATCTGCACCTACAAAGCCGGGGGTTGCCCGTGCCAGCACGGTTAGATCTACTTCGGGATCGAGGGGTTTGCCGCGCACATGGATTTTGAGAATTGCTTCGCGCCCACGCAGGTCGGGGCGGTCTAGCACCACCCGGCGGTCGAAGCGACCCGGTCGCAGCAGCGCCGGATCCAGGACATCGGGGCGGTTGGTGGCGGCGACAATGATGACATTGGTATCGGTATCAAAGCCATCCATTTCAACCAGCATCTGATTGAGGGTTTGTTCGCGCTCATCGTGACTACCCCCTAAACCGGCACCGCGCTGACGGCCAACGGCGTCGATCTCATCGACAAAGACAATGCAAGGCGAGTGACGTTTGGCCTGATCAAACAAATCGCGCACGCGGCTGGCGCCGACGCCTACGAACATCTCAACGAACTCCGAACCGGAGATCGAGAAGAACGGCACACCCGCCTCACCCGAAACCGCTTTCGCCAACAGGGTTTTGCCTGTCCCTGGCGGGCCGACCAGCAGCACACCTTTAGGAATGCGCGCCCCCAGAGCAATGAATTTTTCCGGTTCCTGCAAGAATTCAACGACTTCTTCCAATTCGATCTTGGCTTCTTCTACCCCGGCAACATCTTCAAATGTCACCGTCGGTTGATCGCCAGAGAACATGCGTGCCCGAGATTTTCCAAAAGCCATGGCCGCGTTATTGCCGCCCTGCGCCTGCCGGAAGATGAACCAGAACATAGCGCCTAACAATACAATCGGGGCGATATAACTTAAAACCGTAACAATCCCCACCCATTGTCCGGGGGGCTGAATTTCGACTTTAATATTTTCCGAGTTCAAATCCTGGGCACTGACCCCAAAGGTTATCAACTGCTCAACCAGGGTCGAAGCCGGTTCTTTATACGTAATGCCCTCATTGCCATCCTCATAAATTACGCGGATCTCATTTTCATCACTGATCACCCGGGCAACTTCACCGCGCTGAATCTGCACAGCCAACTCGTTGATTGTCAGGGCTTCTTGGGCAACGGTATTTTGACGATAGTTAAAGAACAAGAGAATCGCGATAGCGATAATAAACAAAATATAGACGAACGAAGATCGGTTTCTAGATGAATCCACTGATACCTCCAAAACTTTCATAGGCCAAAATGGCGAATAAATTATACCAATCTATCATCTAAGCTGGTAGTAATTTACTGGCAGGCACCCGGATATTAACATGCTTCTAACGTTTGGGTTTTGACGCTCACCAGTGGGTGCATCTTACTGGGCAGGGTGCAGCGGACTCCCTTTGGGGTGATCAAAAGGGCCAAAGGATGGGCAAAACGAGCAGTACGACACCCATTACCACAAGGGTTAAGGGAATGCCCACTTTTAGATAGTCGTAAAACCGGTATCCCCCAGGGCCTAACACCAACACATTGGCAGCATGCCCCACCGGGCTTAGGAACGATGCCGATGCGGCGATAGCGACCGTCATCATCAACGGGTAGGGGGAAATCCCCAAATCGGCGGCGGCATTCAAGGCAATTGGCGCCAGCAAGACCGCCGTGGCAGCGTTGGGCATAAATTGAGAAGCCAAGACAGCAATCAGAAACAACGCTGCAGCAATCGCCAGTGGTCCCCAAGCCCCCACAAAAGCCACCACGCCGCCAGCGAGGAATTGCGCCGTACCGCTTTGCTGCATGGCAATGCCCAAAGGGAGCATACCGGCAATTAGAAATACAGCATTCCATTCAATATACCGATAAGCTTCTTCCATATTTAAACACCCCGTCAAGATCATCAGCGATGCACCAGCAACAGCCGCAACATAAATGGGCAGCCATCCCATAATCACGGGGATCAACACCCCCGCGAGAATCAGCAGGGCTATTGGCATCTTCTTCAGGCGCGGCGACTCTTGGATCTCATCGGTCAGCACGAGGAAATCGTCATCGGCAGCCAACATCTTCATCTTTTGCCACGGGCCATGTAACAACAGGGCATCGCCCAAACGAAGGCGCATATCACGCAAGTTTGTCCGGTAAGGATGTCCACCGCGCAACAAGGCCAGCACACTCAGGCCATATTTTTCGCGGAAATGTAACTGGCGTAAGGTTCTTCCAACCAGGGTGGTATGCGGCGACAAAATTGCCTCGACGAGGCCAACCTGAGCCGATTCTAGTTGAGAAAGCCCGGGCATCTCCTCCGAAGAAACCTGCAAGTCTTGCAAATCATCCAGGGCCATTAACGAATCGGATTCTCCTCGCACAAGGAGCATATCCCCAGCTTGCACCCTATCTAGCGCGGCAGGCAACATCATCAGGCTGCCTTGACGCACAATGCCCAAAACCGCCAGGCCAAAGGTTTCCGCCAGACGGCTTTCGCCCAATGTCTTCCCCACCAATGTCGATTCGGGGGGAATATAAAGCCGCATCAAGTGCTTGCCCAATTGAGTGATCTTATCTGACGATGCCGCCCCAACGCGCACACCCCGCGCTTCCTTTAGTGTTGCAATGCTGTTGCGATATCCTAGTACCAGCAACCGATCCTCCGCTTCGAGGGGTAGATTATCGAAGGCGGAATAGATAGGGTGCTCCTGCCGCCAGATTGCCAGCACTAACACATCAAATTGCTGTCGGAACTCAATCTCTTGAATCGAGCGCCCCACCCCGATGAAGTTCTTCTGCAATCTTACTTCAGTGAAGGCGAGATTTTCAGATGTAAACTGCTCAATAGATAGTTCCTGGTCGTCCAGGCGCATCGGATGGTGATTCTGAATATCCGTCAGACTTTCTGCATGCCCGGTCACCAGCAATTGATCTCCGCCTAAAAGAATATCCGCTGGTTGAGGGGCCGGATTAATTTTTCCATTACGGATGATTGCCGCGACATTCAATCCCAATACTGCCCCTAAACGGCTGTCCGCCAGAGATTGACCAGCGAGCATCGAGTTCGCGGGCAGGCGCAGCACAAACATGCGTTGTTGTAAATTATAAAGTTGTCCCAATTGTTCAACCGACGAGTGATGGACAACGCTTGCCGGGTGACGATCTGGCAAGAGGTGACGACCGATAAAGATCATAAACAACAAACCAGCCAACGTCACCGCCAGGCCTATTGGCGTGTAATCGAACATCCCAAAGGGGCGCAGATCATTTGCTTCGAGCGTGCTGCTGATGAGGATATTGGGCGGTGTGCCAATCTGTGTCATCAGCCCTCCGAGCAAGGAACTAAATGCCAGGGGCATCAGCAGTTTTGATGGGGGGCGCTTGGTCTGTCGAGCAATATCCATCACGACCGGAAGCAACAAAGCCGCCACGCCAATATTGTTCATAAAAGCCGAAAGAATTGCGGCGATTAGCATAATCAGCAAAGTAATTCGCATTTCCCCCGTACCGGCATATTTCAGGATTTGCCACCCGATGATATTAGCGACACCAGTTTTCGATAATGCCCCGCTAATGATAAAAACCGCCCAAACTGTCACCACAGCCGGGTTGCTGAATCCCGAAAGGGCATCTATGGGGTCAAGTAAACCCGTCAACGCCAAAGCGCTCATCACCAACAGGGCAATCAGATCGATGCGCAGCCGTTCGGTGACAAATAGCAGCACCGCACTTCCCAATATAACCAGCGTGATGACAATCTGAGAATCCATAGGGCTGTACTAGCTTGGATTGGTTTTCTTGACCAGCGTCTCAAGGATATCTACCATTTGGGCCGATAATTTCTGGCGATCGAAATGCGTCTCGATATATTGACGCCCTCTGGCCCCCATGCGCTCCCCCTCTCGGCGGTTGCCTGCCAAAAAGCGGATGGCCTCTGCGAGGGCATCCGCATCGCCGGGTGGAACGAAGATGCCTGCCTGAGCCTGGTCAACCACTTCCCGAACGACCCCATCAATAGCCAAGATCACCGGACGCCCGGCGGCCATATAATCAAAAACTTTATTTGGGTAGACCGTTTTATACATCTCAATCGGTTTGAGAATAGCGATACAGGCATCGGCGGCGGCCAGTGCGACATCCATCTCTTTTTTTGGAACGGAGGGGACAAATTTCACATTAGAGAGACCGAGCGCCGAGGCGCGGTGGATAAGCTGGGCTTTGTCCTTCCCGTCTCCCAGCAAGACCACCTCAATTTTTGGCTGATCGGCAAGCTGTGCGGCGGCTTCCAGCACAATGCCCAAGTCATTCGACATGCCATGCGCCCCGGCGTAGAGCGCGACAAACTTTCCCTCCAGGGTATGGGCGCGGCGGAACTCTGCCCCATCGGCGGCAGGATCGAACATGCGCGGGTCAGCCCCATTGGGCACCAGGGCAATATCTTGACCGCCGCGTTGTTGAATGTGCGTGATGAAACCCGGCGAGTTCACTAATAGGCGATCCGCCCGGCGGTAGAGCAATTTTTCCAGCCATTGCGAAGCGGCAATCAGGGGGCGGTTGCGCAGCACTCCCACAGCAATGGCAAAATCCGGCCAGAGGTCGCGCACCTCCAATAGATAGGGAACTCGTTTGAGAGAGGCCAGCAGCCAGGCCGTCACTGCCTGAAAGATGGGCGGGGAGGTGCCCCAAACCAGGTCGACATCGTCCACGCGTAAGCCCGTGATGAAAGAAGAAACCATGAAGCTAAAAAAGCTAAAGACCCGGTGCACAAAACTTTTGTGCAAGGCGGGATAAGTGTAAGCGCGCAAAATGGTTAACGCACTATCTTCCCCCTCCCGCCCCCCTTCTGCCGGTGTGGGGGGCGGCGGTGAAGTGCCTGTCAAATAGCTGACCGGACTGGCAATAATAGTAACGCGATGCCCCCGCTTGACCAAATAACGGGCAATTTCATGATGGCGTGTTCCCCCCGGTTCATCGAGGGCGGCAAAGGCCTGGTGGATGAGGAGCATATGCATCGGTTAGATTAATCCAGAGGCCTGAGTGAGCTTATATACAAAATCAACCGCGATGGCTCCAAGATAAAAGACCACACCCAGCCTCAAGAGAAAGCGAAAATTTTGCGAGACCCATTCAGCCTGCCACCATTGCAAAGAGAACAACTCACCGAGTGACCACATTCTATCGGGAGCCTGACTGAGAAACAAGACTCCAAGAAATGTGAACAGATCGGCGAAAGCAACGTACTTAAGGGCCGGGATCAGCCAGTCCAGCGGGTGTCCCGCCATGCTCTCACCGAAGGGCATAAAACGCATAACCAGAACATAGAGTGCGGTTACACCCACCATTAAGAAAAACGCCCCCACCCATTTTGAATGTATATTCATACGTGTTGTTCCTCACTTGAAAGCCAGATAATTTCGGAGTTCTCGAAATCGTTATTAACCAAACGAACATTGGCGTTTTGTTGTGGCCGGGCCTCCTGAAAGTAGATCTGCTGCCCAGGGACGTAGCGCCGCATATATCGATCAGTGAGGGTCTGTTCAACAAGCCCCGCTCCATTTTGAAGATCACGCTGCACTGCGCGGGGGACGGCGGTATGAAAATCGACCTCGATGAAAATGGAGAAATCCCAAAAGGGCGCAAGTTCGGGCCGCAAGAGAAAAACGCCGTCGAATAATAATACCGCATCGGAGGGAGCCTCGCGGCGCAGCGCGGAGGTGGGCGCGTCTTCCTGATGATCGAACAACGCCCGGTAATATTGGCGATTCCCCCCTGGCCCGAGGGGCAGCAGCAAGTGTTCGAGGATCGCCCTGTGATTGAACGAATCCCGGTAATATCCTTCAGGGGAGTCTGCGCCCAGACGATAGCGAATCGCGCCCGGGTTGTGGAAGCCATCTACCGAGGCACGCATCACCTTGCGGGCGCGGGCTTCAATCGGCTCAACAAGTTCATCTGCAAGAAAGGTTTTTCCGGCGGCATCCACACCGTCTATGGCCACGCGGACAGGGTGCTCGCGTTGTACGGCCACGATGCGATCGGCAAGTTGTTCAATGACTGTGCGGCGGTTATTCATCGGCTGGAAAAATCCACTCGCTTTTCAATGTGAGAGGCAATAAACTCTCGACGATTACCGCAAAAGATAATGCCGGTTCTTTAAGCGCATAGGTCGGGGAGGTCCAGCCCCAGGCGGGGGAAATTTCACCGCGCCCGGCGATCAATTCACCGGCGCGCACAAGTTGATGGTTAATCGTTAACGGTTGCAGGTCGGCAATTGCAGCTACCTGGAGAGAAACCCAACCATAAGGGGAAAGCACTTCGAGAGTCAGCATGGTTTCGTCAAAACGCCATTCTAAATCGGGGAGCAGCCAATGAAGACGAACAAGGTGAGTTTCGGCCTGCGCATGCCCCGTTGAAGGTTCAAGAAAATCTTCGATGAGCCAGCGATCGTTGGAAAAGGCTGTTATAGCGCGGCGATGAATGACGCCCAGCCTACGATAACCATCGTGTTGGGCAACCATCCGCGCCCAGCCGCCGTCATCGGCCCGGTCATGCGAGATGATCTCAGCCTGCGCCTGATCCAGGTAGAGAAATCGCCCGGTGCGGGTCATTTGTTCCTGTCCATTGAGGGTGAGGGTATTATGCACAGCAGTGTGAGTCAGGGCGTTATCCCAGGGGGGGCTGGCATTGTAGGCATACGTCCCGGCGTCCTGGGCAATATTCAGGCCGCGCCACCACAAATCAAGGTGAAGTTGGTCGGCGTGACCGGGTCGCCCGGTGAAATGAGCGGCGCGCAGGTATGCCCAGGAATGACCGGCACGCAAGACAGCGGGGTTATTGGATTGAAAGTCGCAGGTTGCAGGTTGCAGGTTTGACCCTTTGCTTTCGGCATGCAACCAGGCAAACATTTCGTCCCACGGCCCCGGCTCAAAAGCAGGCTGGCCAAAAAAAGCCAGCGAGGCGGCCTGCAAGACCGGGCGGTAGTCGGTGAAGGGCAAGTTGGCCAATGGGAGGATATAGGCCCCATCGTTGGGGCCGAGGTTGGGAACACGGCCCGATTTTCGATCAACGAGGGCGATCAGCCAACGAGTGGCGCATTGTAGCCAACGGGTTGCAGGTTGCAGGTTGCGGGTCGAAGGCTTCCCGGATTGATGTAGTGCATTAACCCATAAAGCCAGTTGCAGCATCAGGCGGTGGTAGTTGGCGCTGTGCTGGCTATACGCTCCATGATGGTCAATCTGCTGAATCAGGCCGCGGTTGAACCACTTCCAGCCCAGCTTGCGCCAGCGGCGCGCCTGAGGATGCCCCGGCAAGGCGGCCGCGGCGGTAATTAACCCGGCGGCCTCGGAGAGCAAATGGTTGTTGTTTTGGGCACGGGCGTAAAGTATGCTGGGGGGGATGCGGGCGGCATGCGCGGCAATTGCTTGGGCAAGGCGCACCTTGCGAAAATCGGTTGAATGCGGCGAAGATGAGAAAATCTGAGCGGCGAAGGTGAAGGCCATTAAACGCAAGGCTACTTCCTGCGCCGATGCCCAGTTGGGGCCAAGATTCGTCGGATTAGCTTTAGTGAATTCTTTGAAGCGCTGCCAAAAGGTTTCTGAGAAGCGCTCTTCACCGCTAAGAAAGTATGCCCGCCCCAGGGTAAAGGCCCAGCCAAAACGAGCCGGCTCCCAGATAAATTTGGGATCCACTGCCCCCCACGGCTGAGACCCCTTTTCGTAGTCTACCCAGTGATGCAACTCTCCGGGGGGAGTCACTTGTATGGGCGCAAGCGCCACGCCAAAGCGGCGGAACTGACCCTCCACAACGAGGTTAGCTTCAGCAATGAGATCGGCGATGCCTTCATCCCCCAATAGGTTTTTCAGCATATCTCTCTCTGGCAAGGGCATTACAGCGGACAACGAACAAGCATTGGGGTTCGACGGTTGCGGAGACGCTGGTGTTCGCCAACGCAAATAACCCAAACGCAACAAAAGTTGATACCCGGCATAAAGCCCCACTTGCCGGGGACCGAGTTCACGCAATGCCTTGATTACTAAACCGGAACGAGCCATTTATGCTACAGTACCAATAGCTGCCGACTGGCGCGTGCGTAAGGCCTCGACGGCAGCAAATGTAGCCGCCGTAACACCGAAAAGTTGGTCGTAGGGAATAGGCGGCTGACCGGTGTAGAGAACGGCTTTGGCAAAGGCTTCCCAAGCGGCACGGTGTCCCTTATCCTGACGCAGGCGTGCCTTGCGGACAACCCGGCGGCCATCGTGCACCATCTCTAATGAGCGGTAGTCATCCAGCACGGCCACGCGCCCGCCGGTGAATGCCTCAACGCGCTCCTTGGGGAAGGCTTTATCGCCATTGGCAACATAGGTCACGCTGCCCAAAGAGCCATCTGGGAAGGTGAAGGTCATCAGGATATTATCTTCTTTATAGTGCCCCCCATCTGGGATGGCATGGGTGGTGACGCTGACCGGCGGCGCGCCAACGAGAAAAGTCAGAAAATCGACAAAATGACAGCCTTCTCCGATGATGCGCCCGCCGCCTTCTTGGGGGTCATGCAGCCAGTGTTTCAGGGGGATGTATCCGGCGTTGACACGGTAATGGGCCACAAGCGGCTCCTGCCGTCCGGCGAGAAACGCCGAAAGTTCCTGCGTCAGGGGCGCGAAGCGACGGTTAAAACCCACCGTTAATAATTGAGAATTGTCGGTTGCTAATTGAGTATGGGGAAGGACTTCATCTAATTCAGCGGCATCGATTGCCAGCGGCTTTTCGACAAAGACATGTTTACCCGCTTGCAAGGCCCGTATCGCTAAATCGGCGTGCTGGGCGTGACGGGTAAGGATGGCAACCGTGTTGATTTCCGGGTCGGCAAGAATTTGATCGACTGAATCGGCAGCGTAGCGGAAAGCAAATTTCTTCGCTGCATGATTTGCATTCAATCCAGAGCCTGAGACGACCCCAACAAGTTCAATCGACTCAATTTTCTTAACCGCCGGGAGCATTACCGCACTGGCAAAATTCCCTGCGCCGATCACACCAAGACGAACAACGGGCGACGAAGGAGATACCGTAATTTTCGGTTTGGGGTCTAAAGTTGGTCGTTTATGATCCCCTGTTGGTGGATAGGTCAGCAAGACGCCCAAAAAGGCTTCTTCGGTTTTCCCGGTGATCAACTCGTAAGCCTGGGGGGCTTCAGCAATCGGGAAGCGGTGCGAGATGATCGGCTGCACATCCAGACGGCCCGAGGCCAGCAAGTCAACAATTGCTTCCAGGTTGCGGCCTTCCGTCCAGCGCACGTAACCGATGGGGTAATCTAGCCCCTGCTCTTCATAGCTCGGATCATAACGCCCTGGGCCATAGGAGCGCGAATTGACAACATTCAGTTCTTTCTCGAAATAGATTTTGCGGGGAATGTTCAAGCCCACCGCGCCAACAGCGACCACATTGGCGCGATCACGCGCTAACGCGCCGGCCAGAGTGACTGGGTCATCGGAGGGTGTGTCAGCGCATATCAGCACAGCATCACAACCTTGCCCGCGCGAGAAGGCCAGGGCTGCTTCTTCTGCTTGATCGCGGCTTACAGCAACAAAGCCCATGCGCTCGGCTAACTCCACCCGGCGGGGGTCGAGATCAACACCGATGACGTGGCAGCCTGCCGCAGCAGCAATGCCACAGGTCAGCAGCCCCAGCAACCCCAAACCAATCACGGCAACGCGTTCGCCCAACTTGCTATCGGCCAGACGGAATCCGTGCAGGGCGATCGCCCCCAGAGTGACAAAGGCTGCCGACTCAAAATCGACATTATCGGGCAGGTGGGCCAGTAAATTCTTGGGGACAATAGCATATTCGGCATGGACGGCATACCCGCCTCCGGCGCAGGCCACGCGGTCGCCTACCTTCAAATCCTGCACCTCATCCCCCACCGCGACGATCTCCCCAGCAGAGGAATATCCCAGGGGCATTGGTTGATCCAGCCGGTTGAAGGCCGCATCTACGGTGGTCAACACACCTTCTCGGCGGGCTTTGTCCACCACTTGCATCACCAGGTCAGGGCGCGAGCGGGCTTTCCCAACCAGGCTTTTCTCGGCAAATTCAACCACCATTCGTTCTGTTCCGGCAGATACTAATGAAGCGGCTGTACGAACTAATACCGTGCCAGGTTGACAGGAAGGCATGGGCACATCGGCAATGGCAGTTTCACCGGTGCGCAAATTTTGTAAGAGTTGTTTCATAGGTTTATCAGTTTGTGGGTAGGCTAAATTCGGATGAATATGCCCAGTATACCGCGTGGTAGATATCCACACAACCGGACAGGCGTGATATAATCTTCAGCCTATCGTCACGAGGAGAGCAAGTTGGGCGACCGCCGCTACGAGAATTTTGCCAAAATTCTGACGGAACATTCCGCCAATATCCAGCCCGGCGACCGGGTGCTACTCGAAGCCAGCACCGCTGCCGAGCCGCTGTTGCGTCCTTTATTCACCGAAATTTTGAAGCGCGGCGGACATCCACATTTGCAGATGGCGCTCCCTGATGAGGCGGCCATCTTCTTCCAGCATGCCAGTGACGCACAACTCGATTTTCCCCCCACTTTCCGAAAACTAGCCTACGACGAGTTCGAGTCCCGTATTCGCATTCACTCTGAAACCGACCTTCAGGCGTTGACCGATATTGACCCGACCCGGCAGGCCCGCCGCCAAAAGGCGCTGGCTCCGATCCTCGCCGCACAAATGCGGCGCGGGGCAGCCAAAGAGTTCAAATGGGTGACTACTTTATGCCCCACAGAGGCCTACGCCCAACAAGCGGGCATGGATTTCGCAGCCTATCAAGATTTTGTTTTTCAGGCCTGTTTTGCCGATGAACAAACTCGCGACCCCATCGCGGCCTGGAATGAATTCAAAGCCCGACAAAGCCAGATCATTGACCAAATTGAAGGGCATGACCGCGTTGAATTGCGCGGCCCCCATGTAGATTTGACTCTCTCGATCAAGGGGCGCACCTTCAAGAATTCCTTTGGGGAACACAATATGCCTGACGGTGAAATTTACACCGGCCCGGTGGAAGATTCACTCAATGGGTGGGTGCGTTATTCGTACCCGGCCATCGCAAGTGGGCGCGTAGTCGAGGGCGTGGAACTCACCTTCGAGCAGGGAAAAGTCACCCAGGCCAGCGCCAAGACCCATGAAGATTTTCTCCTAGAGATGCTCGAAACCGACCCCGGGGCGCGCTACGTGGGCGAATTCGCTATCGGCACCAACTATCAGATTGACCGCTTTATCGGGCATATCCTCTTCGATGAGAAGATCGGCGGCACCTTCCACATGGCGTTAGGCGCAGGCTACCCCGAAACCGGCAGCCAAAACAAAAGCGCCATTCATTGGGACATGATCTGCGATTTGCGGAAAGATTCGGAAATTTTGGTGGATGGGGAAGTAGTTTACCGGAACGGTCAATTTGTGATCTAACCTGAATATTCTAGGAAACATGAGACACCCCAAATTTAACCTTTTTGGGCATCTGGACTGCAAAAAAGAAATATTTGCCCCCACCCCTGGCCCCCTCTCCGAATTGCGGGGGAGTGGGGTTGGGGAAAGCAAAACAAACATGAGGTACCCCGAATATGAGATTCGGGGTACCTCATGTTTGTTTTGCTATGCCCGCCAAAAACCGCGCCGCACGGAGCGCACATCTTCCGCGGTGACAAATGCGTTTTCGTCTACTTCTCGAATAATTTTGTCCACATCCATCACATCTTTGCGGCGTACACTGCAACTCACCAACGTAACCATTCCATCTTTGCCGCGCCCCGACAATTCGGTAACGGCATAGCCCTCGCTGCGCAGTCTTTCAACAATGGCCGTACCGCGCCGCGGACTGACAATGCGCATGTGCGAGTGCCCCACCGCCAGACGCTCTTCGATCCACATCCCCAGGACATTACCAGTCGCGAACCCGGCGGCATAACCAATAATATTGAGGGGGTTGTCTAAATTGCTCAAGACCGAGGTAATAGCTATTACAAAGATCCCCGATTGAAAAAACCCCAGCAACCAGGCAAGAGGTTTACGACCGCGGATGACAAACAAAACCCGCAGGGTATCCAGGCTCATATCTGTGACCCGCAGGGAGAATATCAACAAAGTCCCCAATAACGCTTGCAGTGAAAAATCGAATTCCATCGGCTGTTCCTAATCCAACAATTCCGAAAGCGGCCAGGTCGGCAAGGCATCCATATCCAGGCCATCACGCTGACCAGCGCCAAACCGATAACACCCCGCCCCGGCGATCATGGCGGCGTTATCGGTACATAGCGCAATAGGTGGAATATGCACCGGCAAGTGCGCCTCTTCTAGTATGCGTTCACGTAAAGCGCTATTTGCCGAAACACCGCCCGCAACCAGAATGGCTTTGGCATCAAATTCTTTGGCTGCTGTCAAAGTCTTCCCCACCAACACATCCACCACCGATGCCTGAAAACTGGCAGCCATATCTGAAACCGGCAATGTTTCTTTAATGGCCTCAGCATCGCGCACCAGGCGCAACACAGCGGTCTTCAAACCGCTAAAGGAGAAATTCCACGTTCCTGGCAGCCAGGCCCGAGGGAGATTGACCGCATCCGGCTGTCCATCCTCAGCAGCCCGCTGAATGGCCGGACCACCGGGATAGGATAACCCTAACAGACGAGCCACCTTGTCAAAGGCTTCTCCGGCAGCGTCGTCTAATGTTCCTCCCAAACGGCGGTATTGGTGATGCTCTTCCATTAAAATCAACTCGGTGTGACCCCCTGATACAATCAGCGCCAGGAGCGGGAATTTCGGCTCGGCGGGAGTTTCTCCCCCCAAATCATGCAGCCAGGCTGAATAGAGATGGCCTTCCAGGTGATTGATACCAACCAATGGCAGCCTGCTGCCAAACGCTAAGCCTTTGGCGGCATTGATCCCTACGACCAAAGACCCCGGCAAGCCGGGGCCGCGCGTCACCGCAATGCCGTCCACCTCGTCCAAATCCATGTGGGCTTCGCGCAAAGCCGCCTCAATGATCGGATAAATGCTGCGGATATGCTGGCGCGAGGCCACTTCAGGAAAGACGCCCCCAAACTGAGCGTGCAAATCGACTTGTGAAGCCACGACGCTGGAAAGAATCTCACGCCCTCCCTGCACAACGGCGGCTGCGGTTTCGTCGCACGAGGTTTCGATGCCTAGAATGCGTACATTTTCCATGGTAATACATACTCGCAAGTCAGCCGGTTGGCGCAGAAATTCATTCCATCAACCTGCCAACTTGCCACTAGCTAATTTTTAATTGGGATCACTAAATCTAAAGGGAAGTCTGCCAAAATCTCCATCTTTCCATCTGGTCGCACCCAGACGGTGTCTTCCAGGCGGCAGCCCATGCCGCGGTCGGGGTAGTAGAGGCCTGGCTCAATCGTCACTACAACCCCGGGGGCCAGAATATCTTCATTCGTAGCTGTGCTGCCCGACCAGGGCCGCTCGTGAACATGCAAGCCCAATCCATGACCGAGACTGTGAACGTACCCTTCTTGTATGGCGTCATCCTCTTTGATGGTGGGGTGTCCCTGAGCCTGGAAGAGTTCGCAGGTGCGGTCCTGAAATTTCTTAAAGGGTTCCCCCGCTTTGAGTTCACCCATAATCTGCTGATAGACAGCGAATACGTCATCATAGATGGCCTGGACTTCGTCAGGGGCATAGCCCAAACACCAGGTGCGGGTGAAGTCGTAAAAATATCCGCCACCGCCTTCACAGGGGAAAATGTCGAAAATGATCGATTCTCCCAGACGCAAGTAATCAGCATCGTTACCGGCACTATGGGGAACGCCGGCATCTCGCCCGATGGCAAAGATCGAACCCTCCGGGTTTTCGGCACCCCGCTCGGCCAGCCATAAATTGATACGACTCTTGACTGCGCCAACCGTCAAGGGTTGGCCGTCGGACATTACCAGATAACCATCCTTTGTGTGATGCGATGAAAGAAAGTCGGCCACATTGCCGACCACATCAACGGTGACTTCCCCCATCCGGCGGATCTTCTCGATTTCAGGCTCTGTTTTCGTCGCCATAGCTTCCAGCAGCATCGAGTTGCGCGAGGTCTCGCCAAGGATCTCCAGGTCAGGCATTTCGCGCTGGAGCGCCGAAAACACCGCATACCCCGCGCCGACATCGACCTTGCCATAGATCAACATGCGCCCCTCGCTGATCCCTTGCTCGGTAAGCATTTTCTTATAGCGTATCGCCAAAGCGCGAATGGGATCGCCCTCAGCTTGTTTGAGCAATTCTTGAAAACTGTATTCGGCGAGATTTTTCGTGGTCAAACCCGTTGCGGCAGCTTCATCGCGCTCCATGGGGTTGTAGTACAACACGGCATCGCCGTTGCGGGTTTTGATTAAATCGGCGCTGGTTAAATGCCCGCCGCCGGTTAAGTAGTACATAGCCGGGTTATGTTGCGCCGGGCCGGTCACCAAAATGGCATCAACATTCTTTTCTTGCATCAAACGGTCGAGATCAGATTTCATGGGTTATATCCTCAGGTATTGAGATTGGATTGCAGAATTTCCAGCAATGTTTTTTCTTGTTCAGGCAAAACTGTGCGCGGATCGAAAACCGCTTTCCCCTCCTGAATGCGGCCAATCACCGGGATCTGCGCGGCGCGCAGGCGTTTCATCAATTGATTGGGATGGGGATGACCGAGTACCAGCAGATGAGTTGGCAGGGATTCACCGGGGAGACTACCACCGCCGACGGTGGAGAAGCCGGGGAGCACCTCACCCTGCCCGAGGCTGGCAGCCCACCCCTGAGCACGTTCCTGCATCCCAGCTGGGGATGCAGAAATCATCCGCCAGATGGGAATCTCATCTTCAGCTTCATCCTTCAAGTAATGAAGCAGCGTCGCCGAAAGCGCTGCCAGGGCCAGCTTATCGGCACGCACAGCGCGCGCCAGGGGATGTTTTTTAAGCTTTGCTAACAAATCTTCCCGCCCAATGATAATGCCCGCTTGCGGGCCGCCCAGGAGTTTATCTCCCGAGAAACACACCAGATCGACCCCTGCGTGCAAAGATTCCTGAATGGTCGGCTCATGGGTCAGGCCATAGGCAGCCGTATCAATGAAAGTCCCCGAACCGAGATCATCAAGCACCGGGATATCGGCAGCATGGGCAACTGTGACAATCGCTTCCAATTCTGGCTCGGTGGTAAACCCAACAATAGCGAAATTTGAGCGATGGGCACGCATGACCAGTTTGATGGGCTGGTCGGCGATAACCTGCTGATAATCGCGCAGGTGGACACGGTTAGTAGCCCCGATTTCGACCAATTTTGCCCCGGACTGTTTCATCACATCAGGGACACGAAACCCACCCCCAATTTCCACGAGCTGCGAGCGGGCAATCACCACTCGACGGCGATTTGCCAGCGCCGACAGCGACAACAACACTGCGGCAGCATTGTTGTTGACCACAAGCGCTGCTTCAGCGCCTGTTAGGCGGGTGAGCAACTCCTCGGCATGAAGTAGACGCGAGCCGCGTCTGCCGCGGGCGAGATCATACTCTAAATTCGAATATCCCAGCGCCATTTGTTGTGCGGCTTGCATGGCTGCCGTGCTGAGCGGGGCGCGTCCCAGGTTGGTGTGCAACATCACCCCCGAAGCGTTAATCACCGGTTGCAAAGTCGGCTTTACCCAGGAATGTAGTTTATTTGATATCACAGCCAGGATATCATCCAACGCAGGGGCTATCCCCCCGCCGAGTACATTTTGGCGTGCATCCTCAAGGGATTCCCGCACAGCCTCCAATAACAGCGGGCGGCCATATTCGGCGAGCCATGCCTCAGCCTGAGGGGATATAAGTAGTTTATCTACAGCGGGTAAATTTCTGAGTTCTTCCATCTACATTTTTTCGCCGGGGATTTCTCCCCTCAGCCATTATGGCTGCCATTGACTTTGTTCACGAAGGCGCACCAACCATTCTACGCCACCGAGACCCAGTGCTAACAAAAATGCCAATGCCGGAGTCAGTGCCCGTCCGAGTTGCAACCAGGCCAAGGTTGCCACATAGGTCCCGGCCATCAGGGATTCCCGCACAACGGTACGATGCGTGTGGGGCGATCTCGCCGGAAAGCGCTGATTCAAATAAGCAATCAAGGGCATTGCCGTGCCGGTGATGGCTGATACCAATAAGAAGAAAAACATCCAACGCGGCCCCAATGTAGGCAATGTAGAGCGAACTAACATCGCCAAACCAAACCACCCTCCCGCTGCCAAAAGAATTGAAGCAGGCAAATAGTTTCTGACAGGATAGATCTTATTCATGCTCATAGGTATCTACGATTCTATCACAGGCCTATTGCATCCCCCAATAAAAAAGCGTTGGACCCAAAATCAAACCAGGCCCAACTCTTTCGTCTAGTCAGCTAACCGAAGGAAGTGAAATCAGGCGACTTGCGCAAGTCTTTGCTGCACTTCGGATGCCTCTATATATTCCCAGAAATACAGTTGGGTACGCGTGGGTTGAATGGTTGTATTTCGCACCATATAAATATCTCGTTGCAACTGCATACCCTCGACATGTACCTCAGCAATTTTTCCTAATTCTAAGCCGCGTTGTGCAGCGGCACGAGAAATAAAAGCAATTCCGATGCCTTCTTCTACGGCCATCTCAATCGCTTCAGCGTTGCCAAGCTCCATCACGACATTGAGCATTTCGGGGAACAAATCATGCTCTCGCAAGGCAGCCATAAAAACTTCTCGCGTCCCCGCGACTGATTCCCGCAAAATGATCGGCTGATCGAGAATATCATCGGGATAGACATGCGGAAAGTCGGCCCAGGGGTGGCCTGCGGGGACAATGAGGATGACGTCATCCGTAAACAATTTGCGGTACTCCAGATCACGGTGCTCAACTTTCTTACTTGAGACGCCCAAAGCAACATCTCCCGCGGATATTTTTCGAAAAACGCTGTCGCGGCTCGAGACTTCGACGTTGATTCTCACCAAGGGATATCGCTTGCGGAATAATGCAATTAACCCTGGTAACAAATATTTTCCAGATGCTGTCGAACACCCCACCGTCATTTCGCCAATCACCTCACCCTGCAGCGAAACCATTGTTTCATCAAGGCGGCGCGATAGCCCGATCAATTCTCTTGCCATCGGTTCTAAAACCTGCCCAGCTTCCGTTAGCGACATCGAACGTCCCTGACGGATGAATAGTTTGACACCAAAGCGATCTTCCAAGTTACTAATCTTCTGACTGACAGCAGGTTGGGTAAGGTGTAATTTTCTCCCGGTCATGCTGAAGTTATTGCATTCAGCAGCTTCGACGAAAACTACCAAATCATCTATATTTAGCATATATGCGCCTTTCAAGCATTTGCTAACAATGTTTTTGCCCGCAAGTAGGGATACCTCTATCGAATTGCGTAAGCCCTAACATTTACAGCAAATGGGTATAAGAAATTCATCATACATTAACATAAGCCGTGCTAATAAATGCACATGACAATCGTTACTACATATTATAGATAGCATCGGTGAGAATTCCAACGTAGTTTGTCACAAAATGTATTGTGATGAACTGCACCAATGTGGGTCGCGCCTCATCACGCGAACCCCCCCACAAAATGCAACCAGGAAGGCAGAACGCACGTCCACAACATTTAGGAGAGTGTTAAGAATGAAACGATTTCATCACACATCCAAGAAAACCCGCATAACCTTGGGATTGTTAGCTGTATCATTGCTTGTCTTGGGCATTATCTTCAGTGCCCCGGCTATGACAACCCCGGCTTTTGCGGGCGAGGATGCCCCCCCCGATCATAGCGAATACGAACAACTTCAGGCCGAATTCGCCACGGGCCCTGAAGTTACGCAAGCATGTCTAGAATGCCATCAAGACTCAGGCTCCCAGGTGATGGCAACTACACACTGGACATGGGAATATGCTACCGAAGACGGGCAAGAACTCGGTAAGAACAATGTCATCAACAACTACTGCGTCGCAGTAGATTCGAACTGGCCGCGCTGCACGAGTTGCCATGTAGGATATGGGTACTCTAATCCTGAGGCTTTTGCCGCGATGGATGAAACCGCCGTAGACTGTCTGGTATGTCACGATACAACCGGCACCTACAAGAAATTCCCCGCTGGTTCTGGTCATCCAACCTATGAAGAAAAGCTATTCCCTGCCGGCCCGGGTGAACCCTATGGTACTGTCTGGTCTCCACTTGATTTGACAGCGATTGCCCAAAGTGTTGGAATGCCCACTCGCGCCAATTGCGGCTCCTGCCACTTTAATGGCGGCGGTGGCGCAAACGTCAAACACGGCGACTTAGATACATCAATGCTCGAACCCACCGCCGATGTGGATGTCCACATGGCAGCCGAGGGTTCTAATTTCGCATGCCAGACCTGCCACACCACTGAAGATCACAATGTCGCTGGAAGCCGCTACGAAATGGATCTCACCGGCGAGACAACTGTAAAAAGTTGTGTAACCTGCCACCAAACGGATCCTCATGAAACCGAAGAATTGAACACCCATACGGCTCGAGTCGCCTGCCAAACCTGCCACATCCCCACTTATGCCAAAGAACAGTACACCAAAACTTATTGGGATTGGAATACTGCCGGCGAGTTAATAGATGGCGAAGGCGACTTTGAAGGCCGCAAAGTTTGGATGGTTGAAAAAGACGAAAATGGCAATAAAATCTACATGTCTAACAAAGGCTCCTTCGAATGGGGCATTGGCCTGACACCTGACTATATGTGGTTCAATGGTGATACCACCTATATCACCCTGGACGATACCTTTGATCCCGAAACTGTTGTACCGATCAATACAATGCACGGTGAACGAGCCGATGAAACCGCGGTCATCTTCCCCATGAAGTCATTCTATGCCATTCAGCCTTACGATGCCGCGACGAATGCTTTGGTCATCCCCAACCTGTTCCCTACAAATCCTGAAACCGCCTACTGGGCAAATTGGGATTGGAACCTGGCCGCCGAAGGCGGGCAGGCAGTTGCCGGCTACGAATTCAGCGGCGAACTGGGTTGGGTCAATACAGTAATGTATTGGCCGCTCACGCACCAGGTTTCGCCTGCCGACCAGGCTCTGGCCTGTGAAGCCTGCCACAGCCAAGAGAGCATTCTCGACTTTGCTGCTTTGGGATACTCCGAGGAAGAAATTGCCAAGTTACAGGTATTCCCCCCAGGAGAATAACCCCAGGCTACCTGCAACCTGCGCCATTCGGCGTACCCCATAGTGCGTTACCAGACCTTCCTGGTTCGCCAACAGCCCCCAAATATGGGGGCTGTTGTTTATTCCATCCGGGGAACATAATGTACCCCACCCCTATCACATTACATCCATCCTCCCCCCTTGTGACACAAATCACTATCAATTCGTGTTCCCTAATGCTATATTTCACCCGTACATCTATTCGTATAAGCGTATATGTTTATAGAATCAACCATTGGGAAAAGTGACCCCACCATGAAAGAACTCCGGGCAGAGATCAATAAATTACACGCTCAAATCTGTAGCGGGTTGGCAGATTCCACTCGCATACTGATCCTTTATACATTGCATGATCGCCCCCACAATGTCAGTGAGCTCGCAGAGACAATCGAACTCCCCCAGCCTACGGTTTCGAGGCACTTGAAAGTTCTGCGAGAACGCCAAATGGTCAACGCAAATCGCGATGGCCAATCGGTTTATTATTCGCTTTCCGACCCGCGCATCATCGAAGCATTAGATCTACTCCGGGCTGTGCTGGCAAGCCGCTTGCACGATCAAAGCGAACTTGCCGATACCGTCCAACAAGAATTATCTGCATAACTACATTCTTACACATACAGGAGAAACTTCTATGAAAACTCTACTAATCCTCGGAGCTGGGACTGGTGGCACAATGGTTGCCAATAAAATGGCTCATGAACTCGATCCTGCGGAATGGCGTATCATCATCGTTGATAAGTACGAAACCCACTACTATCAACCAGGGTTCCTCTTCATTCCATTTGGCATCTACAGCCCCGGAGATGTGGTTAAGCCTAAACGAGATTTCATCCCACATAATGTCGAGTTCATATTGTCGGATGTAGAAATCATCGAACCCGACAAAAATCGGGTCAAGCTGATCAAAGAGGGCCGAGTGATCAACTACGATTACTTGGTGATCTCCACGGGGACCCAAATCCACCCCGAAGAAACTGAAGGCATGGTCGATGAAGGCTGGCATGAGGATCGCTTCGACTTCTACACCATCGAGGGCGCGACCGCCTTGAGTCGATTCTTGAAATTCTGGAAGGGCGGGCGCATGGTGCTGAATATCACCGAGATGCCCATCAAGTGCCCGGTTGCACCGCTGGAATTCTTGTTCCTGGCCGATTGGTTCTTCCACGAACGCGGCATTCGCGACAATGTCGAAATTGTTTTTGCCACCCCATTGGATGGCGCTTTCACAAAGCCGCGCGCATCTTCCATTTTAGGTGACATGCTCGATCAGAAGAACATCATTCTTGAGCCTGAATTCAATATCGGCGAAGTTGATAACAATCGAAAAGTCATCAGCTCTTGGGATGAGCGTGAAATCAACTACGATCTGCTAGTTACCATTCCTACCAACATGGGGTCTGAGGTGATTGATCGCTCCGGCATGGGGGATGAACTCAATTACGTTCCCATTGACAAGCACACATTGCAATCTGATAAATGGGAAAATGTTTGGGTGATCGGCGATGCAGGCAATGCACCAACCTCCAAGGCCGGGTCCGTAGCGCACTTTATGCTCGATGTGCTCATCGAAAATATGCTTCGCCACATGGAAGGCCTTCAACCGCTACCCAAATTTGACGGGCATGCCAATTGCTATATCGAATCCGGTTTCGAGAAAGGCATCTTAATCGATTTCAATTATGATGTCGAACCATTGCCTGGGAAATTCCCCCTACCCGGATTTGGGCCCTTCTCGCTGCTCAAAGAATCAGCTGCTAATCACTGGGGCAAGATGGCCTTCCGTTGGATTTATTGGAACATCTTGTTGAAGGGTGGCGAAATGCCCTTCGAATCTCAGATGACCATGGCCGGGAAGTGGGCCTAAAGGAGTGCATCATGGCAGATGATCTAGCCCTCCTCCACCAAAAAGTTGACGCTCTCACCGAGCAGGTAGCCGCACTGACTTCACATGCCGAGGTTCAGCAAAGGCGACTGCAAGAATTTGAAGAATTGAAAAATGATGTCATCCCGATGGTCAATCATATGATCAAACTGACCATCGACGAACTCGCAGAGATTGGCACCGAATTTGCCGTTGAAGATCTCTTCTTCCTACTCAAAAGAGTAATCCGTAACACCCATTTGTGGCTGGCATTGATGGATCGCGTTGAGGCTTTGATGGGGATCACTGATGAAGTTGAATTACTCGGCAAGCAAGTCTTCAATGTGGCCGTTGAGCAATTAGATCAATTCGAACGTGAAGGGTATTTCGATTTTGCCCGTGAAGGCTGGCGAATTGTCGAACGCATCACCACCGAATTCAGTGAAGATGATGTCCGCGCCCTGGGTGACAATATCGTCATCATCCTGAACACCGTTCGCAGCATGACACAACCTGAGATTATGGCAATTGCCAATAACGCAGTGGGCGCAATTCAAGAAGAAATGCCCGAATCTGAGAAAGTCTCAACCTGGGCTTTATTGCGGGAACTTGGAAACCCCAAAGTTCGCCGCGGGATGGCCCGGCTTATCAATCTACTCAAAGCGTTGGATGAGCAATCTGCAACGCAAAACTAATTCACATCTTTCAGAAGGAGTAAACCCATGTCTATATTAGATACTGTCAATTTCAATGAGGAAGGCTTCATGACCGATCCGAGTCAGTGGAGCAAAGAAATTGCTGCAGAAATTGCCCAGGGAGAAGGAATTGCCGAATTAACGCCCGATCACTGGACTGTCATTGAATTCTGCCGCGATAATGCTGAAAGCACCGGCGCCGCGCCAACGCTGCGTCAAATCACTAAGGGCACGGGCATTTCCACCAAAGCGCTTTTTGCACTCTACCCCAAAGGACCAGCCAAGAAAGTCGCCAAGATTTCTGGTCTCGGTAAACCCGAAGGCTGTGTTTAGTCGCTGGCTTTCGATTAGAAACCTAAAAAAGGATTAATCATGACAAATGAAAACCGACACATTGCGTTTATCTGCTCCAAAGGCGATTTGGACATGGCCTACCCGGCTTTGGTAATGGGATGGGCAGCGCTTGGCAATGGCATCGATGTCACCATTTTCTTTACGTTTTGGGGCATGGACATCATCAACAAAAAGCGCCAAAAACGCCTTGAGCTTTCCCCCATCACAAAGACCAGCATGAAAATGAGCTTGATGGGATTGCCTACCGGCAATTTGGGTATCCCTAATATTCTCAGTATCTTGCCCGGCATGACTGCCTTCACTTCTTGGTTCATGAAGAAGAAAATTGCCGAAGTGCAGGCTCCCCCGGTGGATGAATACCTGGAAATGCTTGTCGACGGAGGCGCTAATCTCTACGCCTGCAAGATGTCTGTGGATATGTTCGGCCAGAGCATGGACGATTTTGTGGATGGCGTTCAGGGGATTGTCACTGCAGGCGACTTCATGGATATGACCGAGGGCGCTCAGATCGTATTTATCTAAACCCTACGCAAAACAAAATAACGGGCCCGGTGATATACCATCGGGCCTGTTTCATTGTGAATTACTTTTGATTAGGGATCAAACCTCGCCGATGAGGTCATCTGTATCGACAATGACCGCACCATCTGTATCTGATAACCCAGAAACAATATGAAATTCACTGGGGCTTTCTCCCTCTTTGAAACCCGCTAAGACAAATACAGCGTTGGCGACCGTTTGCCCAGGGTTGCGCCACTGATGTTTCAATTCTGCTGCGAACAATAAGGTGTCACCCGGCTCGAGGAGAAAATATTGATTCTCCACCTGATATTCAAGCTGACCACGCAAACACATCACAAATTCATGCCCCGAATGGATCATCGGGAAACGACCACTGTTCGCGCCGCTTTCCAGAGTCAACATAAAGGGTTCGACATGACCCGCGAAATTCTCACCCCCCAACCCCTCCCATAAGCCGCGATGAAAAGGAATACGAGTGCGCGAATTCGCTTTCCGGAAGACAATATCGTTCTGGGGAGTTTCTGTTCTGAAGAAGCAGGTGATTGGCACCTCCATCGCTTCTGCAAGTTTATACAGTGTACTCACCGAAGGGGAGGATTTACCGCGCTCAATCATACTGAGGGCATTAGCAGAAAGCCCGCTCATACGTGCCAGCGCGCGCATCGATAGATTTCGCTCTTCTCTCAGATCACGCAACCGCACACCAACATCAACTGAAATGGCATCTTTATCAAATGGTTCCACGGTAATTACCTCCAATGGAATTTACAACTATAAGCTTTACGAAAATTTCTCCGAAAACAGGGCTTTCACCATCGTCAGCGCATAACGCCTAATCTCGTTATTGTGTGAGAACAGCAAACCCAGGTTGATCCCTGCCTGGCATCACCAACACAACCATAGGACATGTGCACTCTCTATGTTATATCAGACTATTGTACCAAAATTTTACGGACTATCTATATCCAATTTGATAGATCTTTTTGATTCCCCTATCACAAATTTCATCCCAGGATTCAAGCCCTGGCATTATCATCTATACGCGTACCTAGCTTCTTCAAACATCCAAAGGGTCTTCGGGGATGGGTGATCTCTGGCTGCCTCGCTCTGAAGACTATATATCAATTAAGCCGGTACGGATAGCAAATTTTACTAATTCTGTTGACGAATGCAAATTTAATTTATTCATGATGCGCTCACGATGACGAGAAACGGTTTTCGGACTTATTTCTAACTGTTCGGCGATTTTGGGCGTGGTCAAGCCATCGGCTACCATTTCAAGAACTTGCTGTTCGCGTTCACTAAGAACATTCAAATCTGGGTGAATTCCCCCATCGCTTTCAACAGACTCATCATCTGGACGGCGGGGGGCATGCTCAATAAGGCGCTTATAATCTTCTAACAACCAGCGCGCCAGTGAAGGTTGTAAATAAATATTGCCTGCATGAATGGCACGAATAGCGGCCACCAACTCTTCAGCCGCTGCTTGCTTGGTGATGTAACCGGCAGCTCCGGCTGCCATCATTTCGAAGAAATACTGCTTATCTTCATGCACGGTCAGAGCCAACACAGCAAAATCTTGAGATTGCTCAACCAGTTTTCGAGTTGCTGTCAGACCATCCATTTCTGGCATGGTAATGTCCATAACGATTACGTCGGGCTGGAGAGCTTTTGCCTGTACGATTGCTTCGTAGCCATTTCTTGCCTCACCCACAACTTCAATACCATCATGGGTTTTAAAGAAAGAACTAAGTCCTGTCCGTACAACATCATGATCGTCAACCAGCAAAAGACGAATCGCTTTCATAGGCATTCTCCTCATTCACTATATCAGCCTCAAGTGGAATTTCCACCTGAATACGTGTGCCCTGACCGGGTGCAGAATCCAGTTGAAATCCCCCCCCAACAGATCGCACGCGTTCGCGCATACCTGCAATCCCAAAACCAGTTTGTGGATTCGCCAGGATCTTCGGTCGAAAACCAACACCATCATCACTCACCACCAAAACTGTCTGAGCAGGCTGGTAGTGGAGTGAAATTGCAACCGCATTGGCATGAGCGTGGCGAGCGACGTTCGTCAATGCCTCTTGGATAACCCGGAATAGCACCGTCTCCACAACATGATCGAGGCGCTGTTTTCCTCCCAGCACTTCTAACTGGACTGCCAGTTTCATGTGGCGTTGCGCGTCATCAATCAAGTGCTGTACCGCCGGAACCAAACCAAGATCATCCAGTTGGGCAGGACGTAGATCATGAACCAGGGTATATATCCCATTCGACATTTGCTGACATAAGTCTTGAAGCCGTTCAACGACATCCTGGCATCCGATATTGTCCGAACTAAGACTCTTGAGAGTAGCCAATTCAAGAGTAAAGCCGGTGAGGATTTGAGCCAGTTCATCATGAAGTTCTCGAGCAATACGAGAACGTTCTTCTTCTTGGGCCATGACCGTATGCCGCAATAGCTTTCGACGCAAATCTTCGCGCTTGACCAATTCTTCCTGCACTCTTTCCAGCGCTTCCAAACGCTCTTCCTTTGCAGCTTCTAATTGACGCTGGCGCTCACTTTCTACGGTTTGCGTTGCCCGAATGAGACTCGATGTGATAATGAAGGCCAACACCGCTCTGACAAGTTGTATTGGAATCCCAGTCACTGCGGCGAATGAGCCTGCATTTATAAAATTGGCCGGGAAAAAATCAAAGGCTGGGACGAAAATTTGGGTAATTGCGTATAAAGAAAACCCGATTGCAGCCCAACGTAAATTATTCGATAAGATAACTCGCTGGCTGGAATGAGCCTGATAGGCCTGCAAGAACAAAGCAGCCGCTGCCAAGAAAGCCCCTGGCACTGCCAATACATAACGTGCCAGGACATCTGCCCGTCCAATCCAAACCGGGAAATTCCCCCACACGGTTGCACCGGTCAATACAATCAATGCAGCATACAGCGTCAACAGCCCTGCTCCAATCCAGGCATCCATTGCAGCTAACCGATTGGGTGGGCGCAAAACTTGAATACCATAGGCCACCAGGGAAGCAAAGGAGATTGCCAATAACCAAAGCCGTGTCCAATCCCAATAAACGGGTAGAGTAACCTCAAACCATTGGGGAAGAATGATGAAAATTTCCAACCACTCATGGATACCATGCAGCAGGCCAAAAACTGCCAGAGGCCGTAACACACGCGCTTCCGCCAGCAACGGCGCACGGCCAAACTCAAACGTAATGGCTAACCCCATACTGAAGAAGGCTAAGCCGTAAAAAAAATATACCAGGATAATGTTTGGCTGAAATCCTACGTCGAGCATTCGATCAACTCCGCGAACAACCCTCACGGGAAAACAATGATGATTGTCACATGTGTGAATAGCTTACTTGACATCCAGATTTATATTGGGTTAAAATACCCAATATAAGTGCTTTTTTGAACAAATAATTGGGTCTTATTACTCAAGAAACATCTTAATTGGGAGTTTTGACCCATTTATTTTAAAAATAAATTGTACCCGATTCTTTCAGGAGGTGCACACGGCCCAAGAATATTGCATGGAATATGTTCATAGCCCAAAAATGAGTATTGTACTAAGGAGAATGACTGATGCAAAAAAAACAAATTTTCGCCCTCGGCATCCTACTGATTGCCAGTCTGGTGCTGTCAGCATGCGCCGGGCCACAAGGGCCTGAAGGCCCCCCAGGTCCCGCTGGGCCAGCCGGCCCCGAAGGGCCACAAGGCCCCCCAGGCCCTGAAGGCCCCGAAGGGCCTGAAGGTCCCGCCGGAGAAACCGGTTCGGCAGCTGGTGCTGAATATGTAAAATCAGCCACTTGCGCAGGATGTCATGAGGAAATCTACGATGTCTTTATGATGTCTGGCCACCCCTACAAGCTCAATCCTGTTGTGGATGGTCAACCTCCCGCTTACCCCTTCACCGAGGTACTCGAAGTTCCTGAGGGATACACTTGGGACGACATTCTCTATGTCATCGGCGGTTATAACTGGAAAGCCCGTTTTGTGGACAAAGAAGGCTATATAATCACCGGCCTACCCGGCACACGCGGCGATGGAAACACCGAATACGTCAGCCAGTACAACTTCGCTAACCCTATTGTTGGCAACGAAGCTGGCTGGGTCGGGTACCATCCTGGCGAAGAGACGCCCTACGACTGCGGCTCATGCCACACTACAGGATATAGACCCACGGGCAATCAGGATGACCTTCCAGGTTTAATCGGGACTTGGTCTGAAGGTGGCATCCAATGTGAAGAATGCCACGGCCCCGGCAGCTTGCACGTTCAAGATCCATATGGTGTCGGTCTGGAAATCGTGCGTGATTCTGCGCAGTGTGGTGAATGCCACTTACGGGGAGCACCTGAAGCCGTTAATGCTAGCGGCGGTTTCATCAAGCACCACGAACAGTACGAAGAACTCTTCCAGAGCAAGCACATCACCATCGACTGTGTGACCTGCCACGACCCTCATACTGGGGTTGTGCAATTGCGCAAAGCTGAGGAAGGTACCCCTACCACCCGCACAGCTTGCGAAAATTGCCATTTCCAAGAAACCGCTTACGAGGATTCTCAGGTTCACCCGGCAGTGGCTGAATGTATCGACTGCCATATGCCCCGCGTCACCAAGAGTGCAGTTGGCAATGCCGAAATGTTCACCGGCGACATCCGCACACACCTGATGGCGATTGATCCCACGCAAATTGGGCAGTTCACAGAAGACGGTTCGGAAGCTTTATCACAACTAGGACTTGACTTTGCCTGCCGCAGTTGTCATGTTGAAGGTGGATCGGCCTCCGTGAAAACCGATGAGGAACTCATCGATAAAGCGTACGGCTATCACGATCGCCCTGACGCCCCCTAATCGAATATCTGCTTAGGCTCCAACGCGGGCCGGGAAGTGATCCCGGCCCGCGTTTTTTACCCACAATTTGTTACTAACATCACAAATACTTTGAGATAACTATCACAAATGTTGATAATTTCCCCCCATATCACCGACGTTTTACCCTGATTTATAAGTTATGCCTGTGCTATACTTCGTGCAATTATCATCAATCGTTATGTCACTTTTCATTAGCCCAACAAATCGCTGTGAGCGCGTTAATGTTGGGTAGTGTACATTCTCTTTGGAGGATGCTTTGAAAGCAAAACATAAAATACTACCACTCATAGGGGTACTATCTCTACTCGGAATATTATTCGTTCCGCCCAGTTATGCCCAGGCAGAGGAAAATCTCCCCGGCGTAGAAGACGAATATTGCCTTTCCTGCCATGATACACCAGGGTTGCGCACCACCCTAGAATCCGGCGAAGTTCTCTATATCGCTGTTGATAGTGTGACACATGCAACTTCTGTACATGGTCGGAACGGTTATGCCTGTGTCCAGTGTCACACCGACATTCGAGAATATCCACATCGCGAGATACCTGCGACAACCGTGCGTGAATATACATTGGCCATGTACACCCTCTGTGAGCAATGCCATCAAAGTAATTATGAGGACACCCACGACAGCACACACCAACAAGCTCTTGAGGCTGGCAACCCCGAAGCTGCAGTTTGCACCGACTGTCATGGGACACATAATATCAGTGAGCCAGAGCCACCTCGCAGCAATATCCCGAAAATGTGTGAACGCTGCCACTCAACAATTTACCGCTCGTATGCCAGCAGTGTACATGGCTCCGCGTTAATTGGTGAAGGGAACCCCGATGTCCCCACCTGCACAGACTGCCACGGTGTCCACAGTCTCCAAGGGCCATCTACGAGCGAGTCTTTTCATTTATTCTCGCCCCAAATTTGCGCCGACTGCCACGCCGATCCTGAACTCATGGCACGGTACGATATCAGCACCCATGTTTTCGATACCTACGTTTCCGATTTCCACGGCACAACGGTTGTCCTCTTCGAGAAATTGACGCCCGACCAAGAGACCAACAAGCCTGTCTGCATCGATTGTCATGGCGTGCATGACATGCGTAAAGTGGATGACCCAGAAAGCTATGTCATCAAGAAGAATTTGTTAACCACTTGTCAAAAATGCCACCCCAATGCCACAACAAACTTCCCGACGTCGTGGCTAGGGCACTATGAACCAAGCCCAACAGAGGCTCCCTTGGTGTTCTTTATTGATCTTTTTTACAAGATCATTATCCCTGTGACGATTGGAGGCATGCTCGTGTTTATCGGCGCCGATATTAAAAAGAAAATCTCAGATAAGATAGGGGGGCGAAAATGAGTAAAGAACGTAGATACCTCCGTTTTTCAATCTCAGATCGCATCGAGCACTGGATTCAAGTGATTAGCTTTGGATTACTGGGACTCACCGGCTTGATTCAAAAATATTCTGGAGCTGAAATATCGATTTCGATCATCGCCGGGTTAGGTGGAATTGAATCTGTGCGCATCATCCATCGGGTTGCTTCGGTAGGTCTTATGCTGGGCACAATTTACCATCTTGGCGCTGCAGGGTATAAATATTACGTCAAACGATCTCGCATTACTATGCTTCCCACCATCCAGGATGTCACAGCTGCCTGGGGCATCTTCATGCATAACTTAGGTTTCCAAGAAGAAAAACCCCAACAAGGACGTTTCACCTTTGACGAGAAATTTGAATACTGGGCTTTTGTCTGGGGCACCCTTGTGATGGGCATTACCGGGTTTATGCTTTGGAATCCAATTTCCACAGCGCGTTTCCTCCCCGGAATGGCAATCCCAGCGGCAAAGGCCGCGCACAGCGGTGAAGCTTTGTTGGCCGTTCTGGCGATCATCATCTGGCACTTCTATAATGTCCACATAAAACATTTGAACAAGAGCATGTTCACCGGCTATATATCTGAACACGAAATGCTCGAAGAGCATCCTCTAGAACTTGCCGATATCAAAGCCGGCATTGCCGAAATTCCTCAAGACCCCAAAGCAATAGCTAAACGGAAGAAGATATTCTTCCCCGTTTATGGGGTCGCTGCCGTGGTTATGCTTGCCGGGGTTTTCTTCTTCGTAAATGGTGAAGAAACCGCCTTAGAAACGGTTCCCCCTGCCGAGTCGGTGGTCGTATTCTCTCCATACACACCGACGCCATTACCGACCCCGATGCCAACCCCCACTCCAGCACCGATTTCCGGCTTATCGTGGGCTGAAAGTATCGCATCTATCATTGATGATAAATGCGCATCCTGCCACGGTGCAGCCGCAATGGGAGGTCTCGACCTGAGTTCATACGAGAGCGCCATGGAAGGTGGGGTTTCCGGCGAGGCGATTATTCCGGAAGACCCTAACGCCAGTCGATTAGTGAGTGTACAGGTGGCCGGCAGTCACCCTGGTCAATTCTCGGAAGAAGAGTTAGATTTCATCATCGAATGGATTTTAGCAGGCGCGCCGGAAGAATAATTTCTCCAAGCAAACCGATAACCAGCTAAACATCTTAAAAAATCGAGCGGCATAATTATGCCGCTCGATTTTTTAAGATGTTTATTCTCTATTTTGCGACGATTGTCATCCGATAGTCATGGTATAAATTACATATTAATCGACTCTTTTTACCAGTAAACAAAGAGGAGCATCTCGCAATGGGCAAACGCTTCGCAAATTGGCTTAAACAATTCTTCTTTCCCCCTGAAGGTACACCCCGATGGCAGAGGATCTTGCCCTATGCTGTATTAGGAGGCTTGACATTAATTGTTCTGATCTCCGGGGCGTATGCTTGGGAATATACCAATTCTCCCGAATTCTGTGGCACGGCGTGTCACACCATGCCACCGGAATACACATCCTACCTTACTTCCCCTCATGCCCGTGTTGATTGTGTGGATTGCCATATTGGGCGCGGTTTTATTGCTACTCGAATTACCCGCAAAGCCGGAGACGCCAAGCATATCATTTCTTTACTCTTTAAAGATTACGAGTACCCCATTGAAGCACACGAGTTGCGGCCATCGCGTGATACCTGTGAACTGTGCCATTTCCCCGAAAAATTCTCCGACGACAGCTTGCGCGAAATCAGGCAATTCCAGAGTGATTTTGACAACACAGCAGTATCTACATACCTGATTATGAAAACCGGCGGCGGGTCAAAGCGACTAGGCTTAGGACAGGGCATCCATTGGCATATTGAAAATCCGGTGTATTATTTACCAACGGATGATGCCGGGCAAGTAATTCCCTATATTCAAATCGTCGCCGAGGATGGCACAATTACGGAATATTTGGACGTCGAAGCCGAAATAGACTCATCCACCATCAATGAAGAAGACCTTCAGGAGATGGATTGCATCACTTGCCATAACCGCATTTCACACCTTGTTTACCACCCCGAAGATATTCTCGATCAACTCATGGAACGCGGCGTGGTTTCGACTTCCATTCCTGAGATTCGCCGTTTAGCCATCGAAATCCTTTACCGTGATTACCAAACCAAAGAAATCGGGCTTGCTGCAATTGCGGGTCTGACCGATTATTACGAGACATACCTCCCCGATTTCTATGCAGAGAATGCCCTGCTGGTTGAGAATGCCATTACAGCGCTGCAAGATGCCTATGCCCAGAGCGTATATCCCGAACAAAAAGCCGATTGGAATTCCCACCCCAACAATATTGGTCATGAATACTCGCCAGGCTGTTTTCGCTGTCATGATGGCAAACATCTAAACGAACAAGAAGAAGCCATTCGACTGGAATGCAATATTTGTCACTCAATTCCAATTGTTAGCAGCGCTTCAGATTTTGTTGCGAACATCGAGATCAGCCGCGGCCCGGAACCTGAAACCCACCTCAACGCCAATTGGATCAGCCTGCACCGCGACGTATTCGACTACACCTGCCAAAACTGCCACACCACCGAGGATCCGGGCGGCGTGAGTAATACATCCTTCTGCTCGAACAGCGCCTGTCATGGCAACGTTTGGGAATATGCCGGGTTCAACGCGCCCAAACTGCGCGCAATTCTTCTGGAACAGATGCCCCCGCCCCCACCTGAACCCGAACTTCCAACGGGAGGCCCCCTCACCTACGAAGACACAATTGCCCCCCTGCTCGAATTACGTTGTGGGACATGCCACGGAGAAGATGGTGTGGAAGGCCTCAGTCTGACATCCTATGAGGCCACAATGGCGGGGGGTGATGGCGGCCCGGCGGTGATTCCTGGAGATCCGGAGAACAGCCTGCTCATCACGAAACAAACCGGCGAGCAACCCCATTTTGGGCAGTTTAACAACGATGAACTGACGCGAGTTTTTGAGTGGATCCAATTAGGAGCACCCGAAAAGAGCGAATAGCCGCCGCACTCCCTAAGGAATGTTCAAGCCCCCGATCCTTGATTAAGATCGGGGGCTTTTTGGAGAGTGCGATGTCTCATCACACATCGCTTGAAGAGGAGAAACGATTTTTGTGAGCTAATCTCCGGAAAGAGGGATAGCCTCCACTGCTGACCCCAGCGCGGGTTCTTCTTCCGAAGAGTGGTCTACTACCTTGAGGAATTGCACCCCCAAAGTGAACGCCATCAACCCAAAGGCTACAACCCCTCCCCCAACAACAATTTCAATCAACGAGGGCACATAGCTGGTATATAAAGTGCTGATTTCGTTGTGGAGGTAGGTTAAGATCACCAATTGCCCTGAAAGGTTCGTATCCCAACGATAGGCAACTAAGCCACCCACGACAAGCCCTAAAGCCACCATGCGCAACCAGGGGCGCGCCCGCCAATCTTTCTTAAGTAAGATCACAATGGGAACAACCGCCCCTAGAATGATCTCACCCAGCCAGAAGTTGAAAGCCAGCGGCCCCTTCGTGAGCAGTCTCAACCCCTCGGTGCGTCCAGGCTCATAGGTATAGGTCATCGAGAAGGCATACCAAAATCGGAAATAAAGATAGCCCACCAAGGCCCAACCAACGAAATGCGCTAACTTCTCTAAAAGTGAATCGATCACATTCGCTTTATCACTCAGGCGGGCCGCAATCATCGAACTTAGAATAGTCAACGAAATACCGCCGACAATAGCCGAATACATGAACAGCACCGACAAGCTGGGGGAATACCACAGCGGGCGTGCTTTCAACACACCATAGGTAGCGCCCAACGATGATTGATGCAGCATCGAAAGACACAAACCAGCAATCGCCAGATAAGGCGCATAATGGTGAATCTTCGTCATCCACTTGGCTGGTTTCGGCCAACGCGAGCGGAACCACTCGGCTTCGCCAATGATCGGCAGGGTTTCTAAGGTCAGCACGGTGAAGTACAACCCAACGCACATGGTCACTTCCCACAGCACTGAGTGTACGTTCCAAAACACAAAGGCATGCCAGAAGCGGTCGGGACGGCCAATATCTAGCAGCAAGCACAGCATGGCCATGCTATAGCCGATAATGCCAATAAAAGTGGCTGTCTTCGCTACCGGTTGATACTCTTTCAGGCCAATCAGATAGACCGCTGCACACAAGGTAAATGCCCCTGCGCTCAAGGCAATCGAGGACAGGTCAATTGTGATCCATAGGCCCCAGGGAACCAGGTCGGTCAAGTTGGTGACGACTAACCCCTTTACAAAGACAATCAGAGCGCCGATCACCCCGGCCACCATTACTATCGTCAGCCCGACCAGCCAGTAGTGGAATTTAGTTAGGTTGCGAAGCAAGCGTTTGATATTCATATCATGCCTCCTGGCTCTCGGGGCAAATGTAGTACACCCGCGGCCCGGTTCCAAGATCTTCACGCAGACGATGGGTGACGCGGTTCTTCACAATTTGACTCACCTCAGAGTCTGGATCATTGAGATCACCAAACACTCTGGCCCCAACAGGGCAAGCGACAACACAGGCTGGGGTGGCATCTGGATCCACACCGGGGGTCAGCCCCAGGGCCAGGCCGCGGTCAATGCGGTGATAGCAAAATGAGCATTTTTCTACGACACCGCGCGGACGACGCTCCACTTCGGGTTCACCCCAATCTGGAACCGCCGGGTTTTCACCAGTGAAGGCTTGCCAATTGAAGGATCGGGCATTATAGGGGCAGGCCACCTCACAATAGCGGCAACCAATACAAAGGTCGTAATCCATCATTACAATCCCATCCGCCCGATAATAACTGGCGCCCACCGGACACACATCCACACATGGGGCATGTTCACACTGCATACAAGGGCGGGCAAGGTAACATTTTTTGCCATCGACTTCAGACGACTCAATCACCCGGTTCCAAGAAATATCTGGTGCGATATCATTGTGCGCCTGGCAAGCCAGGGTGCAAAAACCACAACCTTCGCATTTGCCCTGGTCGATCACCATAGCCCAACGATGCGGGCTGCTGCCGTCGGGATGTGAAGCCGAAACGGATTTAGCAGCTTTCAGGCTGGCAACGGTAGCACCGCCGCCCACCATAATTTTGATGAAGTCACGTCGATTCAAGCTCTCATTTTTCTTTGTCATAATGCACCTCGCTCTCCCCTATTCATCTACACGGGTGCGCTGATCGAGGCTGCGATACCAGCGCTCTACCCAGGGAGCAACCAACAAACCAAATGCCATGCCAATCAACCCTGCAATCAATGCATAGTATATCGGGCTGATCGGATCGGGCACCGCGCTCACACCCAAATCGGTAACTGCAGCCATGGCATCTAGCTTCGGCCCTGATGAGCTATTATCATCATTGGAAACCGAAGCTACTGCTCCTACGGGGTCGTGCATTTCATCGGCGTGGCAATCCGTGCAGGTTGATAGATTCACATGGAAGCTGTGATCTTTCAAGGCATGCCCTTCACCAGCGACTTCACCGGTAGAACCCAGGTGACAATCGGCACACAAGAGACCTTCCATACTGTGCGCTGAGTGGGTGTAATCTAAAACACGCTCTTGATGGCAGCTTGAGCACAGCGCTTGGGCATCCTGCCCCTTCAGGGAAGTTGAGTGTTGCCCGTGGCAATCCACACAGGTTAGTTCCGCTTGATGGTGGTGGCTGACTTTCCATTCCAAGACTGTTTCTTGGTGGCAGCCTCCACACAGGCTGGCCGATCGATCAGTTGGCATCGGCTGATCTGGGTGGTTGGACGGCATAGGGGCATGGCATGCTTCACAGGTAATGCCATCTGACTCCCAAGTTCGCGTTATGGGATCATACCCGGTTGTGTGGCAGGGAAGACATTCGTTGGGTTGGCCTTGTTCTTCCCAGGCAGCAGCAAAATTTGGATCTGTCATCGCCTGACCGTGGTGACTATTTTTCCAGGCACCATGAATAGCCGGATGGCATTCTTGACAACCCGGATCAACCGGAGTTTCATCGAGAAGTGTGCTTGCTTGCACACCAGCAACGGCTACAAACACAAAAGGAACCGCAAATAATACGGCAACTATCCATCGAAATAGAACAGTTTTTTTCATTGTTAATCGTCCTCTCTAATCACCAAAGGCAGGTGCAGGAGTGCCTCGAAATACGCGGCATGCCAGACAACGCGCTTGAAGAGATCCATCTCCTGCTCGAAAATTTTGCCAGCAGGGCACATCTTGGTTTTGGAATGCCAGACAGTACTTTGTTTTATCTTCTGGGCAATCATTTAGCAGCCAACATCGAACAACTGGGGCAATGCGTTCAATTTTGCTCTGATCGATATGTTGCTTTGCTTCAGCCTGCCAGCGAGTATCCAGCTTCCTGAAAAACCAGATGAGCAGCGCAGTAATCGCAACTGGAAGGCCAAAGCGTAGCACAAACCATCCAATGGCCAGGATTAACCCTTCATATGTTCCCATTACAGTCCTCGCTTTCAGAATTGGTACTGATAGCGATTAACCAGCGTCCCCAGCAATAAACAAAGCACCAGGGGAAAGATAATCCGTACTAACAAGAGTGTTCCTAATACAATTGTGGACATGAAATCCTGCCTTTCTCTCTCATACGGTGAATTGGATTTGTTAGCCACAGTGTAGCAAGGGAAAGGCTTTTAGGAAATCGGATATGTGCCCAGTTTCACAAATAGGTTGAACCGCCGATACACGCCCTTCTCAGGGGGCAATAGCACCAGGACATTTGCCTATCTCCATCATGAAAACGTGGGGGGTTTTCCCCATTCCTCCACACGCCAGGGCTAAAATTAGGACATTCTATGGGGCAGATACCCCATACACAAGCGTATCTGACTTTAGACAAGGGTTTGCGAAATTTAGGACTGACCAACATAACCAAAAAGAGTGCCGCAGTCAAATGTGCTGTGGCACTCTTTTTGGGCGAGTTTCTTACTGCAATTCCAGTAGAAATAATTCCGTCAGAGTTGTATCAGGCCTTTGCGGATGGCGTATTTCACCAACTCCGTGCGCGAATGCAAGTTGAGTTTCTGCATAATGTTTTCACGATGAGAAGCAACTGTTTTTGGGCTGATAAACAATTTTTCGGCAATTTCACTATTGGTAGCCCCCTCGGCGAGCAATGCCAAGACTTCCTGCTGGCGCTCTGTTAATCCATCAAGAGCGGTCTGGTCTTCATCTAGGCTGCCCTGGGTAAGATAATCTTTCACCAACAGTTTTGCCAACGAAGGGTATAGATAAACTTCTCCTGATGCAGCAACTTGTATAGCAGACAATAACTCCTCTGGTGCTGCTCGCTTGGGCACATATCCACTGGCACCGGCCTCAAGCATTTTGAAGAAATATTCTTCGTCTTCATGAATCGTCAAGGCCACAATAGCCGTTTCGGGCCAGAGTTCTTTGATTTGGCGGGTGGCATCAATACCTGAAACATCTGGCAAGCCAATATCCATCAAAATAACGTCTGGTTTTAAACTGGGGGTTAGGTTAATTGCTTCACTGGCTGTGCCTGCCTCCCCCACAATGAGGAGGTCTTCTTTCCCTTCTAATAACATCCGCAAGCCTGAGCGAACCACAGCATGATCATCCACCAACAATAGTCGTATCATCTTCTTCCTCTTCGAGCAAACTATCTGGGCAAGGGACTAACACGGTGATGCGTGTTCCATCTCCGGGCCTAGATTTCAGATGAAACTCACCACCAAGCAAATGGGCGCGTTCTTCCATGCCCAGCAACCCCCACGCGGGTTGACCCTGTGCAAAATGCATGTCATCCACCAAACCAATGCCATCATCCTCAATTTCAAGCCTTACAATGCCATCTCGGCGCCCAAGCCGCACCCAGGCGTGCTCGGCGCAGGCGTGTTTGACGATATTCGTCAGCGCCTCTTGCACTACGCGAAACAAGGTTGTGCTGATGGTACTGGGTAAATTACATTCTTCATCTGGTGGAATATCGAGATCAATATCTAAACTGGCTCGATCATGAATGTCGCCGACATACCACCGGATAGCAGCCGCCAAGCCCAGATCATCCAAATGGGATGGCCGCAAATCGGAAATGAGACGCCGAAGTTCATCCAGGGAGCGCACGGCCATCCCTTCAAGTTGGCGGAGGTTGCCCGAGGCTTTATCAAGATCCGTTCGCACGGTTGAAGAGACACCCCGCAATCCTAATCCAAGTGCGGTCAATGCCTGACCCGTTTCGTCATGTAACTCTCGGGCAATCCGCTGACGCTCAGATTCTTGAGCGGCAACCACTCTGCGCAGTAGTTCGCCGCGCAGGGCTTCTTTACGTTGAGCTTCAAGCAGGCGCGCCGCCTGAAGTTCGCCAATCTTACGCTGAGTTTCAACCTCAAAAGAGCGCAGGAAGCGCACGACAAAAATGGCAACGGCTATGGCTGCTGCCGCCCGTAACAACTGCACAGGAAATCCAAACACTTCTTGGAATAAATCTTGGTTCAGAAACGTCGAAGGCGGAATAGGGCTGGCCCGTGTAAACGATTGCCCAATCAATCCATACCAGGCAAAAGCGACTGCGGCCCACAGGCTATCTCTGCTGAAGCGCTCTAAACCTGCCAGGCGAAACACCCGTTGTTGATTGATAAGCCCCAGACAAGCCACCAGTGAGCCTGGAATAGCTACAACGTAGCGTGTCCACACATCTGCCACTACCCATAATTCATCTTGTACATCATATTGTTCGGCAAAATAGAGCAAACCGAAACCCCATATTGCCGCTTGTACCAAGGGGGCAATCATACTCAGGCGGCGGATTTGGGGGGTTGGTGAAAGTAGGGAAGCGCCAAAAGCGGTCAGTGAGAAGAAGGAAAAAGCCAACAGAGCCGTACGGATACTATGCCACGCCAGGGGGGCAGCTTCTTGTCCGGGGAGTACATGCAGAATCTCAAAGATCTCTAGCCACTCGTGCCCACCATGAATCAGGCCAAACCCGATCAGTGGACGCAAAGCGTGGCGCAGACGCTCATCTGTGCCGCGTCCACGCTCAATGGCCACAATAAGTCCCATTGAGAAAAAGGCCAACCCATAGAAAAAGAAAACTAAGATCAAACCTGCCGAAGGGTGCATAAATTGATTATACCAAGATCATCTTATCGAGTGAAAAGAGCTAATTATATATATCTCAAATCAAAGGTTATGTTGAACAATAATCCCTCACCTGCTAACGGGGGTACACGACTACTCCATTCTTGCCCTTGAAAAGGCACGCCGCAATGCAAGGAGGGATCCAGCCATACTCTAAAAAGAGACCGGGTGCGCGAGGCACCCGGTCTTTGTAAAGCATTGCACGTCCACACTAAAACAACTACGGACGCGTCATTCCGGCAACATCGCCGCCAACAGCCTGGATGCTGTCATAGAGCAATTGTAGAACGTAATTGCCATTATGCGCAAAGCCACCGGGATCTTTCAGGGCATATTGGTAGTTGTAAGCCGCTTCGAGCAAGTTCGGGGTCCAGGTTCCATAGCGATTGCCATAGTTGGCTTCGTCAGGCGTAGCCTCACCATCGCCATTAGCATCGGCGAAGAAGTAAGGATAGCTATGAGATTCGTAGACGACCGGGAAGCCAATCTCTGCAGAATAGGCCTTTATGGCATCGTAGAGGGCAGCAGCCATAGTCTCGACTTCGCCTGCAATGCCTTCGGCAACATCACCATCGCCATCATAGTCTACTTCTGACATGCGGATGTCTTTGACGTCTTCATAGCCAGCGTGGCAGGTGAAGCATTCTGCGGTCTTGACTTCGAGGGCATGGGCGTCGTGACAGGCGGTGCAGGTGTCATACCCGGCCACATGTTCGAAGTACCCAACGTATTCCTTGCCATCGAACTCGTAGCCGCCCTGAGCCTCAGTGCCATAACGAGAGGCACCTGCAGCAAAGTAGTGGATATTAGAGAAACGCAGGCTATCAGACACTTCGTCACCAGGCAGATCGGCTACCATCCCATTGACGGTTACGGTCGAGGAACGGCCCTGGTGACACTGCATACACAGGCCGCTCTCATCGCCCTCGGCGACCTCAACGGTCGCACCACTGGGGAATGTCACAGCGGGGAACGCCAGGCGTCCGGGCCACTCACCAGCATGGCAAGTTTCACACTGGAAGCCGTTGGAGATCTCTGTTGCCACGTTGACACCGGCTTCATGGTAGAAGGGCAAGCCGTCCGCTGAGTGACAGCGAGCACAGCTACCTGAAACTTCGCCATCTTCGTCCCAATGGCGGAAGGCTTCGGCGGAACCCATAAAGTGGGCGTGGTCATCACGGTGCAAAGCAGCTACATCGCCACCCAAATCTTCGATGGAGTCATACAGCAATTGGATGATGTACTTACCGCCATGGGCATAACCACCGGGGTCCTTCAGGGAAACCTGATAGTTATAGGCCGCGCGGGCCAGGCGAGGTGTCCAGGTGGCATATTTATTGCCATAATTGGCTTCGCCTTCGGTAACCGCACCATCGCCATCGCTATCATTGAAGAAGTAAGGATAAGCGTGGGAGTCGTAGATGATGCCTGTACCAACCGTATCCGCCGCATATGCCTGAAGTGCAGCATACAGCGTTTCCTGCAAACCGGCAATCTCGGCTGCAATACCTTCTTCTAAGTCACCATCACCATCGTAGTCCACCGCCGAACCATACATGCGGTAGCCAGCAGGCTCACCTTCGCCGTGGCACATGACACACCCTTCAACCTGAACTTCCAGGGTATGTGGATCATGACATTCGATGCAGGTGTCGAATTCTTCAACATGCGCAAAATTGCCATCATAGGTCTTGCCCGCATATTCATAACCACCTTTTGCATAGGTGCCATACTTGGTGGCAGCCGCAGCAAAGTAGTGGATGTTGGCAAAGCCTAGATCTTCGTATACTGCGTCAGGGTCAGCCTGAGCAGCGGCTTCGGCAGCCGCTGCGATAGCCGCATGAGCAGGATCTTCGGCATCTTCGGGGACGACAACCTCAATACCAGCCGCCGCTGCAATGCCGTTATTTACACTGACTGTTGAATGGCGTCCCTGATGGCATTCCATACAGCGAGCCTCATCACCCAGGCCAGAAAGTTCAATACCTGAGGGCATTACCACACTGCCTTTTTCGGCTGTGAATTCGTTGTGACAAGCCACACACATCACACCCAGGTTTTCCTCAGCAGGGGTTTCTGCCGTCACTACGCCAGTGCCGACGTATTCTACATAACCAGCAGTGCTGTGGCATTTGGCACAGGCCAATGACACCACAGCAGGATCGTCCTCATCCCAATGGCGGAACGCTTCAGCGTCTGCGGCCGCGTGGCCGGAGCCAGCCCATGCAGCCTCAATCTCAGGGAGGATGGCTTCATATTCTGGGCAAGGCTCTGCTTCAGGGCAAGCCGGTGCTTCTGGACATTCTGCATCAGGACAAGCCGGACAATCCGGGCATTCGAGTGCATCTGGTGTAGCACAGCTTACCAGCACAAGGCTGAGGGCCACCATCAGAGCAATGATAAAGATTCTTTTTTGCATTCTATTCTCCTCTACAATGTATCGTGCAAACAAAAAAGTGTACCAAATCCAAATAGGAATAACCATTAGATTTGGTGTAGCTGTAATATTATTTTTTTGGAGCATCACCTCCTTTCATGGCGTAGTTCATTTAACGGTCTGGGTGATCATCAAACAACTTATGAATCAATAAGTCCTATCAGATCGCGTATTTCGCCTAACTGACTTTGCTCACTGGTAATGAGTTGAACCCCCTCGCGATCTACGGCTAATCGAATTATTTTGATGGAAGTAAACGATGTAATTAGTTCGCAAAGTGCGCAGTGGGTTTTCATTTCGGCTTCAGATGCATTCAATATTACTGCCGAGGGTTGAATTTCAGAGATACGCACAAAGGCATCTTCTTCTTGAGGGTTGATTAAATGCAAATTCACCAGATCTGGATATTGCTGAAATCGTTTTGCAACGCCTTCGGCAAAAATCGAGTGGTCCGAGAGAATTACCACTTGCTGGGGCTTTTGCATTATGCCTCCGTGAATTCATCCTGAGGATCCTAAGTTATCTGTGCAAATATTAACAAATAATGAGAATTCATCACACCTCCCCCAGGATAGTTTATGACACTCGTTAGCATGGGAGAGAGAACCATCGAGCCATTCTTTTGGGTAGTCGGCATCCCACCCCGCTTTGGGAACAACCACTTTCAACCATCAGGGGGGTATCTTTGCCCCACGAATGAAAAAGCCTGGCCCATAACACGCAGGGCCAGGCTTTTTATGAAAATTTTATCTATTAGGGAGCAACGTATTCAGCAACCGGGTATCCAGCTTCTACCCATCCGCCAAAGCCACCCTTCAAACTAGAGACATTCGTGTACCCAAAGGCCCATAACATCTCCATTGCCATTGTAGAGCGGTGTCCGCTGCCGCAGTAGACATCAATATGGGCATCCTTCTCTGCAGGCCAGCTCTCCAACTGAGTGATGAACTCTTCCAACGGAATGTGAACTAGAGTCGCTTCACCAACATCAATGACGCCATTCTCTTCCAATTCATCTGTGCGTCGAACGTCAATCACAATGATCTCAGGATCTTCGACCAACTCCGTGTTCAGCACATCTGCAGTGAGAACACCATAAGGCTTGACACCAAAAGCGCCCAGAGTAGCATCTTTGAAAACGGCCACCTTGGGATCCACTTCGGCAACATCCAGGGCTACGGCTTCAGGAACACCCTCGACAACTGGGTTCTCAGCCGCCACCCAATCAGCAAAGGTTGTTTTGAGGGCACGCACATCAGTCCAACCCATACCATGCAACGCGGTCATGGCAATGGTGGCACGCCAGCCGCTGCCGCAGTAAGCTACGATGGGGGTATCAAAAGCGGGCAACAGATCCAGGTTCGCAGCCAGTTCAGCCAGGGGAATATGCACCGCCCCTTCGATATGGCCGTTTTCTTCCAGCTCAGGGGTAGTGCGCACATCAAGCAAGAAGGGCGGTTGATCTTCAGCCATCTCGACCAGTAAACCATCCGCCTTAACCGTATTGTAACCAGCCATATTGGCTAGCATATCTGCATAAGGCGTGGCAAAATCTGGCGCAGCATACTCAACAGCAGCATATTCTGCTTCTGTCCAACCACCAAATCCACCTTTCAGGCTGGAGACATTGGTATATCCATAGGTCCACAAAATAGCCATCGCCATTGTGGAACGGTGCCCACTACCGCAGTAGACAACAATGTGGGTGTCTTTATCGACAGGCCATAGAGTTTTCTGGGCAACAAATCGCTGTAAAGGCAGGTTGATCAGTTCAACATCACCGGTGTCAATCACACCCTTACCTGTCCATTCCCCGGGGGTGCGCACGTCGATAATAACCATTTCGGGGTCTTCTACCAAAGCAGTATTGAGACCTTCGGCATCAATGACACCGTAGGGAGCAACGCCATAAGCCGCCAGGGCAGCGTCCACAAGCGCAACTGCTTCAACATCGGGCTCGGCTGCATTCAAAGCAACAACTTCGGGAACACCTTCAGCAACCGGATTACCCGCTCCTACCCAATCAGCGAATGTGGTCTTGAGCGCACGCACATCGGCCCACCCCAGCGCGTAGAGCGATGTCATTGCAATGGTGGCACGCCAGCCACTGCCACAATAGGTCACAATGGGGGTATCGAAGGCAGGCAACAAATCGAGATTTTGGGCCAATTCAGCCAAGGGGATATGCACAGCCCCTTCGATGTGGCCGTTCTCTTCCAGCTCAGGGGTGGTACGAACATCGAGCAAGAAAGGCGGCTCATCTTCGGCCATCTCAACCAGCAAACCATCGGCTTTGACGGTGTTATAGCCCACCATACTGCCCAACATTGCGCTATAGGGAGCATCAAGGTCTGCCATGTGCGAATCCGCAAATACAGGCATTGCTGCTACCAGCATGCTCGCGAGAACAAGCACTGAGAGAACAACGTGTAGCTTCTTTTTCATAATCATCTCCTTAATAATTTTGATATTGCTACAAAATTAAGGATCACTCGGCTCAGTTGCGCCAAAGCTCTCCATAATTAACTCGGGAATTTCTTCGACAATCACAGATTGGTTTGCGTTCCGCTCCAGGGGAGAAACCTTATCGGCTGTCAGGAAGATTTCGGGGTTGTCATGACAGATTGTGCAAGATTCTGTTTGTGGCGTTACCCGCTGAATATTGTGAGGGGTGGCGTATGCCCAGGTGGGCAAGGCGTCGAAGTTGGGGAGCAGATTCTCCCCATAGTATTGATAGCTGGTTTCAGCAACAGGAATATGCCTCAGCGTGACATACTCATAGGGGCGTTCGGCGCTTTGGAGTGGGTTCTTGCCAATATAGAAGGTCATATACGTCCCTTCTGTGGAAAAATACGGCTTGCCAGACTCCTCGCTCACTTGAACATGGCAGCCATCACAACTGGTATAGGACACTGAGTGGCAGGTCTGACAGGCTAAGGCGCTATGGACCTTGTGGGACACCAGATATTGGGTCTCAAATTGGGTTACATCGTGGCAATCCTCACAGGCAGGAAGTTGTCCACCAGAGTAACGGTGATCGGGGGTCTCTTGCATTCCCAGGGCCGCATAATCACCGTGCATTTCTTCTGCCGTATGACAGTCGGTGCATTTCATGCGCCCTTGACGAAAGTGGACATCCGCCTTGATATCCTCATGTTTGCCCAGGTACTCATTTCCCACCCGGCTGCCATGACAGGCGGTGCAGTTGCGTGTCATCGAGGGGGTCGCGTTGAATATATGACCATTGATAAAGCCCCCCCCCACCGAAGTCGGCTGACTGACATGGCAATCACCGCAATCGGTATGGCAACTCGAACAATGATTGCCGAACATTTCTTCGAGAGCAACGTGGTTTTCAGGCACGCTGCGCGCTTCGATCATGGTCCAATAACCCTGCTGCGATGAATGCAAGCTGGACGGATAAACTTCGACAATCTCAGCATGGCAAGTTCCACAGGCTTTCCCAGGATCCGTACTCGGAGCGATGATCAAATCGGTATGAGCAGTTTCTTTGTTACTCGACTGCTGCCCGCTATGGCATTCCATACAAGCAATGCTCCCATGAACTGTTTCAGCAAAGGTCTCATCTAGAAGAACTTTTTCCCAGGGCTCCAACGGAGCCACTTCGCCCCCTCAGCCCTCTCCTTCGTTTTCGCTTTCGGAAACTTCTTCTGCTTTCGCCGAACTCACAAGTCTTTCCTTATCAGAATGGCAGACAACGCATTCATCCACCCCTTCAGCAGCTTTATCTGAAGGCTCTTCAACAGGTATGGCGTCTTCTAATGGGAGTGCGTTGGCTATCCCCATATTTGCAAAAGCGGCCACTCCAATGATAACAAGAATTGCTAGAAAAAAATAAAAAGGCCTAAGTTTATTCATTTTACCTTCCTGCTTGTTCTCGATTTCACAATCTGAATTATAAATAAGAAAATGTCATAATTCCTAGTGACGAAAATAACCCAAGCTTATGCAATCTACTTATAATAAATGATAAGCAACTTCTATATATCTGTGATCTTTATCACTTGTTTGCTAATATAAAGGGTTGTTATCATTTGAACAGAGCGATATTATGTTAGATGCCCATCAACTCAATGTCTTTTTAGCTGCAGCTGATTCACTGAATTTCACGCAGGCGGCTCAACAACTAGGAATGAGCCAACCCAGTGTCAGCCAGCATATCCAGGCGCTAGAGCGGTATTTTCAAGTACCCCTCTTCATCCGCTCTACACGTAGTTTGCAATTAACCGACGCGGCCATCACGCTTGTGCCGCTGGCAAGGGAAATGGTCAGACACTCGATTCATATCGAGGAAACAATGGCATCGCTCCAGGGCGAGGTTTTTGGGCATCTCATCGTTGGGTGTAGCACAACCCCCGGGAAATATATCCTCCCCCATTTGTTGACGAAATTTCACCACGAATATTCAAAAGTCCGTATCACCTGCCAGGTATCTCCCCAATCGCAAGCTATTGAAATGCTCAGCCTGGGCCACGTTAATTTTGCCCTGACCAGTGAAACGGGAGTGCCTTGCAAGAATATTGAATTTCATAAATTTCTCGAAGACACGATCAGCCTCATTGTTCCAAACGAGCACCCCTGGGCGCAGAGAGGGATCATCCAGCCCGGAGAGTTATTCGAAGAAAATTTCCTGATGAGGGAAATCGATTCCGGCACCTATATTGTTGTTAACGCCGCCTTATCCGAAATTGATGTGAATACAAATTCCCTCGACATTCTCATGACGTTAGGGAATTCCGAAGCGATTGCACTCGCGGTGCAAGAAGGGCTTGGCGTTGGCTTTGTGTCCGAGATCATCGTTCGCAAGCTTGGCTATGGGCGGGTAGTGCCCATCCAAATTGATGGCCTAAATATCCACCGCAATATTTACATTGGGCGTAATACCAACCGCCCGACCACCATTGCTCAAAGTGCTTTCTGGGAATTTATTTTGGATTTACCGTACCCCTATCCCCTGATCTAATACTTGCCTCACTCACAAATTGAGCAATTGTATCTCACAGGGGGGAATTCCTAAGCACCTATCCAAAAATAATCGGCGGATATGGAAACCTGCCAAGAGCATTTTTTAGATCGATTCTAAGTTTAAAATTTGATGATCCTAGCTAACCAGTTGCCTGTGGGCGGCTGGTTATTTTTTACGCGCCAAATAAGACATTGGTTATCTTTTTTATCGTATGACACATAGTTTTTACATATCACAATTATTGTCATATCTACATGACATTCGGCCGCCCCCCATGTGACAAGGTTCACTATCAGTTCATCTTCCTGAATGTTAATATCTCGATATATACGATTATATGAATAAGGCTATGATACCCATGACAAAATCTGATCTCGTTCAAGAAATCAATCAACTCCACGCAGAAATCTGTTCTGCCCTGGCAGATCCTAGGCGAATATTGATGATCTATCAGCTTGCCGAGCGCCCCTGGAGCGTCGGCGACCTGGCCGATTCTATCGGCATTAGCCAGCCTGCCACTTCCAGGCATTTGAAAATCCTTCGCCAGCGCGGGCTGGTTAGCGCCACCCGCAAAGGCGCTAGTGTTGAATATCGCCTCAGCGATAAGCGTCTTATCGAAGCATTGGATTTATTGCGCACTGTCCTATACGACCGGCTGACCCATCGTGCTTACCTTGTCGAAGAAGCCACCAATTCAAAGTAACCAACAAACTCCCTCGTGACAACATCAACTTGCTAGAAGAATTCTGCCCCCCAAGCCGGGCACGTCCTTCTAAGTTGCGCTTATCAAAATAGGATTTACACGCTATGAAAAACTTAAAATTTATCTGGTTGTTAGGATTAACGATCACATTGACAATCCTTATCGTCCCTATTGTCATTTTCACTACCAACGGCGAAAAACAAACTAACGATGCGCCCTGGGAGAATGTCCCTCTTCGAATTCCGCACACCGACCATAGCGACATCATCGAAGGCCCCTACGAAAACGGGTCTGATGTCACCCGTGCTTGTCTGGAATGTCACGAAAATGCCGGGTTCGAAGTCATGCAAACAGCCCATTGGACATGGGAAAGCGAACCCTACACCCTGCCCGGGCGCGATGGCCCCATAACCGTTGGCAAGAAAAATTCGATCAACAACTTCTGCATTGGCATTCAAGGCAACTGGGCAGGTTGCACATCCTGCCATGCCGGGTATGGATGGGATGATGCCAATTTCGATTTTTCGAATCAAGAGAATATTGACTGTCTGGTATGCCACGACAACTCCGGCATCTATGTAAAAAGCGCTGCGGGATACCCTGCTGAAGGCGTTGACCTGCTGACCGCCGCCCAAAGCGTAGCGATGCCAACGCGCGAAAACTGTGGTGGCTGTCATTTCAATGGCGGGGGCGGTAACGCAGTAAAACACGGCGACCTTGATGAAACCCTCTACTTTCCTCCCGAAAGCGTCGATGTTCATATGGGCAAGCACGATTTCTTGTGCACTGACTGCCACCAAACCGAAGCCCACAACATCAGCGGCCGCTCAATTTCTGTCAGCCTGGACAATACCAACCAAATTTACTGTACCGACTGTCATAATGAAGACCTCCACGAAGATGACCGCATCAACGCTCATGTTCAGGCCGTTGCCTGCCAGACTTGTCACATCCCGGTTGCTGCCACGCGCGATGCCACAAAAATGTACTGGGATTGGTCCACCGCTGGCAGCGACGACATCGAAGAAAATGTTCACGATTATTTAAAAATCAAGGGCAGCTTCGTATACACTTCCAACTTCCAGCCTGAATTTGCCTGGTACAACGGCACCGCCGGTCGCTATATCTTCGGCGATGTGATGGATCCATCCGTCTCCACACCGATCAATATACCCAATGGGGATATTACCGACCCGGGGGCAAAAATTTGGCCCTTCAAAGTCCATCGTGCCAAGCAGCCCTACGATGCCGTCTACAACATCCTGCTGCAACCGGTTACCTACGGGGAAGGTGGGTTCTGGCATGATTTCGACTGGGATCAAGCGCTGGCGCTTGGCTCTGAAATCGTCGGTCTCGATTACAGCGGTCAATACGATTTTGCCGAAACTGAAATGTACTGGCCGACCACTCACATGGTCAGCCCGGCCTCCGACGCATTAACCTGCGATAACTGTCACGGCGAAAACGGCCGCATGGATTGGGAAGCCCTCGGCTATTATGGCGACCCCATCGACTGGGGCGGACGCTTCCGCTCGAACAGCTATCAGCCCTGAACCTAAGAATCGACAAAAAGAAACCTGATAGCCCCTCAGCCTAAAAGATATCTGTCAGGCTCTCGAAAAGCTATCATCCAAGATAAGGATATTTCGCAAATGCCAACAAAACCTACCTTTCGTCCACGAAAAACTCGACGAATCATCTTCATCGGCATGGCAGTGATGCTCTTGTTCGCGGCAGTTTTGGTCACGAGGGACTTCGCCCAAGCCAAGCGAGCAATCAACACCGCCCCACAACTCTCCCCCATCCACCCCACCTTCCCCTTCCTCGACGAGAATGGCGTCAACGTTCTCGATTCAGGAGCGGCAGTATCCACCATGCAAACCTGCGGGGCCTGCCACAATGCCGATTTCATCGAACAGCATAGTTTCCATGCCAGCATTGGGCTGCACGAAATCACCGAACCCGGCACAACCACCAGCCAACGCGCCTGGGATATCAGCCCCGGATTTTTCGGGAAGTGGAATTCGATTGGCTATCGCTATCTCTCACCGGCGGGAGATGAACGGATTGACTTAACCACCCCGATGTGGATTCAACTCTATGGGACGCGGCACGTCGGTGGCGGACCTGCCATTTACGCCCAAAGCGGGGAACCTCTGACCAGCCTCGAGGTTGATCCAACCAACCCAGAGACAGCTACCATCGATGAGGACACCGGCGAAATGGTCGGCTGGGATTGGCGCGCATCCGGCGTTATCGAGATGAATTGCTTCCTTTGCCATATTCCCTCCCCCAACAACGAAACCCGCGTAGAAGCGATTCAACGCGGCAACTTCGGCTGGGCCAATACCGCCACCCTGGTGGGAACCGGCATCGTTGAACAAAGCGGCGACACCTACACCTGGAACGCGGCAGCCTTCAACACCGAGGGCGAACTCTCGGCGGAACTCCCCATCATTCAAGATCCCACCAACGATAATTGCGGCTTGTGCCACGGTCTGGTGCATGACAACGTAGAAGATCCTCTCGTCATGCTGGGCTGCTCTGCCGAACGCTGGAGCACCATCACAACCGGGCAAATCATCTCACCGCAAAAACTAGCCGATTCGGGCATGAACCTGGCAAACAAAGAAACGCTCAACCGCCCCTGGGATGTGCACGCAGAACGCCTGCTAAACTGCACCGATTGCCACTATTCGCTTAACAACCCGCTCTACTTCCGCGAGTCTGAAAGTACACTGCCCGAACACTTGCTCTTCGATCCCCGTCGGCTGGAAATTGGTGACTACCTTGAAAAGCCGCTCCATCAATTTGCCCGCGGCAATAGCGCCCAGGGCACGGTGGCCCCAGAATTAAAAGACACCATGCGGCGGTGCGCCTCCTGCCATAGCGTAGAAAACACACACGAATGGCTGCCTTACAAAGACCGCCATATGACCGCAATTAGCTGCGAAAGTTGCCACATACCGCAAATGTACTCATCATCGAATATGCAGCACGACTGGACAGTGATAACCCTCGAAGGCCAGGCAGCCACAGAATGTCGCGGCATCGAGGGCGATGAGGATACCATGCGGTCGCTGATGGTAGGGTACGAACCCGTCTTGCTCCCCAGCACCGATGTCGATGGTGGCAACAGTCTGGCCCCCCACAACTTGATCACCACCTGGTTCTGGGTCTATGGCGACCCTCCTCGCCCTGTACGAATGGATGACTTGCAAGCGGCATATGTAGAAAATGGCGATTATCTCCCCGGTGTACTGCTGCGCTTCGATGGAAACCAGGATGGAAGTCTTGATGAAAGTGAACTACTCATAGATACATCGGAGAAAGAACAGTTCATCAAAGACCGTCTGACACGCATCGGGTTGGGGAATCCCCGCATTGTAGGCGAAGTGCAACCCTACAGCATCAATCACAATGTTGTCGGCGGCGATGGGGCGCTGAAAGATTGCGCCGCCTGCCATGGTGCACAATCCCGCATTACTCAGCCAATTCAACTATCGTCATACGCGCCCGGCAGTGTGATGCCTGAATTCGTTAATGATACGAACACAATTCTCGACGGCGAGATCTACACCGATGAAAGCGGCGCATTGTTCTATCGGCCCGATACCGATCAGAATGACTTATACATTCTCGGACACAACAACCTTGGGTGGATAGACCTGGCCGGATCGCTAATGTTTATGGGCGTTCTGCTAGGGATCGTAGCCCACGGCGGCTTACGTGTGTATTCTTCAATGCGGCAACCAACACATGAGGCGCGCATTGAAAACGTGTACATGTATACCGTCTACGAGCGGCTGTGGCATTGGCTGCAAACCTTCGCCATTGTACTTTTGCTCTTCACCGGGTTGATTATCCACAAACCGGACACTTTCGGCATGTTTAGTTTCCGCGGGGTTGTCATCGTCCACAACATCGTCGCCGCCATCCTGGCGATAAACGCAGCCTTGTCATTGTTCTACCACCTGGTCAGCGGCGAAATCCAACAATACATTCCTAGACCGCGCGGTTTCTTCGACCAAGCCATCACCCAGACAAAATTTTACCTGAACGGCATCTTCAAAGGAGCGGAACATCCCTTTGAGAAAACGACCCGCCGAAAACTCAACCCACTCCAACAAGTGACCTATTTCGGCATCCTGAATGTACTGCTGCCGTTGCAAGGAATCACCGGCATTCTCATCTGGGGCGCGCAACGCTGGCCCAGTATCGCGGAAAGTTTGGGTGGGCTGCCTTTCTTGGGGCCTTTCCACACCCTGGTCGCCTGGATGTTCGCATCGTTTATTGTGATGCACGTTTACCTGACAACGACCGGTCATACCCCAATGGCCGGCATCAAAGCTATGATGATGGGCTGGGACGAAGTTGAAGTACATGCCCCAGCCGAGGAGGAATCTCAAGAATGACAACTGCAACTCATTCACCCAAGAAAGCCTCGGCGTTGAAAAAGTTCATTTTTCAACGCGAAAAGAAAGATCACGTCAACGCATACCTGGGGGGCGCGGTACTTGGTGTCGTGTTATTTCTGTCGTTCTTCATCACCGGGAGCGGCCTAGGGGCCTCAGGCGGACTGAATCGCTTTCTGGTTTTCTTCGAAGATTTGATTGCCCCTAAGCACGTTGACCTAACGCCCTATCTCCTGGCGATGGCTGGCGGCAGCAAGAACCCGCTCGATTCGTGGATCGTCTTTGTAACCACCGGCGTGCTTCTTGGCGGTTTCTTCTCCGGCTGGCTACATGGACGCATCAAGCCCGAAACCGGTAAAGGACCGAATATATCAAACCGCAAACGCTGGCTGATGGCCTTTGTTGGCGGGGCGTTCATGGGCTTTGGCGCCCGTCTGGCGCGCGGCTGCACCTCGGGGCAAGCGCTTTCTGGCGGCGCGGTACTTTCCACAGGAAGCTGGGCTTTTATGTTTGCCGTATTTGGCGGCGCCTATGCTCTGGCCTATTTTGTGCGCAAACTATGGAACTAAAGGAACAATAACATGTCTCCATTCCCTCTCCCTCTCGCAGAAATATTCCTACCCATTGGCGTCAATCTGGTTTTCTTGATGATTGGTTTTGCCTTTGGCTATGTCCTCGAAATCTCTGGCTTTGCGAACTCCCCCTTATTGGCGGCTCAGTTTTACTTCAAGAACCTGACCGTACTTAAGGTCATGTTCACTGCCATCATTGTGGCGATGGTACTGGTATTTTCGGCATCAGCAATTGGATTATTAGATTACAACCTGATCTATGTCAACCCCACTTATCTCTGGCCTGGGATTATTGGCGGCTTCATAATGGGGATCGGGTTCATCGTTGGCGGTTACTGACCAGGCACTTCGCTGGTCGGTGCGGCCACATTAAAAATTGACGGTATCTTTTTTGCCCTGGGTACCATCTTCGGGATCTTCGTTTTTGGCGAAAGCGTAGATTTGTACGACATTTTTTTCAACTCATCGTATATGGGACGCTTCACCCTGCCTGAGTTTTTAGGCCTACCTACAGGGTGGGTAGTACTCCTCGTTGTGTTAATGGCGCTGTTTATGTTCTGGGGTGGCGAACAACTCGAGAAAATCTACGGCGGGATCGACCCTAAAAAAGCGCCGAAGGCGCGTTATTTTGGCGCCGGTGCGCTGGTATTGGTGGCGGTCGGTCTGATTTTTGTCGGCCAGCCGACGACCGAAGACCGCTGGGAACGCTTACTCCCTGAAAAAGGCCCGGCCCTGGAAGCCCGCCAATTTCAGATCCACCCCGGCGAACTGCTGGAAAGCTGGCACGATCATAAATTGAATATCATCATGATCGATGTACGCAGCGAGGCAGACTATAATCTTTTCCATCTACTCGATGCTGAAAATATCCTCCCCACTGAAATTAGCCGTCATATCGACGAATTCATTGCGCAACCCGCCAATACTGTCTTCGTGGTGATGAGTAATGACGAAACTTCTGCCACGGATGTATGGAAACACATGGTCGCCGAATCGGTTCCCAATGTGTATATCCTCGAGGGGGGCATCAACAACTGGCTAGACATCTTTGGCACCGAATTTGAAGAAGATTTCTGCGGTGGCATCAAAGCAGGCGCCGATGATGAACTGCGCTATGAATTCACCGCCGCCCTCGGCTCTGGCTGCCCGGCTGCTTACCCTGATCTTGATCTTGCCCATGAGATGGAATTCGAGAGGAAGATCAAACTCGAACTGAAACGCGCCCCATCGGGCGGCGGTTGCGGATAAGACATGAGGCACCCCCAAATTTATTCTTTCTGTGCATCTGAACTGAAAAAAATATTTACCCCCACTCCTGGCCCCTCCCCCGAATTGCGGGGGAGGGGGGTTGGGGAGATGGGGAAAGTAAAAAAACGACCCCGAATGTGCGATTCGGGGGACCTCATGTTTGGTGCTTGAAACGTAACAAATAGAGACGATACAAAAGGGGGTTGTATACCCGATCCCACGGGCCAGCCGCGCGTTGCACATCTCCGCCGAAACCGCGTTTGAAACGATACACCCCCCACAGCCCATCATTGCGCCGGGTAAAGTTCGCTTCCAAAACTTCCCGATCCACGTCAGGCACTCCCCAAAAATCATAAGAGTCACAACCGCGCGCGCTGGCCCAACGCATGGCCTCCCATTGTAATAAATAGGTGGGCATCAGGTTACGATGCCGGTCTGAGGATGCGCCGTACAAGTACCAGGCCCGCTTTCCACGAGCAAATACCATCAGGGCCGCCAGAGGTTCGCCCTCAAATTCCGCCTGAAGAATTTCACACTCGGAGCGAGGGTGGAAGAGCGCATGGGCGCGACGATAATATTCCAGGGAATGCACGTCAAATTCGGCGCGCGCGCCGGTGATGTTTATCAGTTCGAAAAAGGCATCGACGTCTTCGGATGGGCGTATGACGACGCCCTTTTTCTGCGCCAGGCGGATGTTGTAACGCGTCTTTTGTTTCATACGCGCCAGGATCTGTTCCTCATCGGGCTGCAGGTCTACCACGATGGTGCGCGGGGGCTGGATCTCGTGAGGGCTGAGGCGGAAACCCGCAGGCGGAGCGCCACCCCAGAGCGAGTCCGCGGCTCCGGCCCATAGATCAGGTTCCAGCTTCAAGAAGACGGCCTTCCTGCGGCGGCAGACCTCATCGACTTCAGGCCATAGATCAGGCCACGTTTCACCGACAGGGCCTTTCGGAAGGTAGGCCAAACTATAGCCCAATGGCAAACGTCGAAAGAGAATTTGCGCGCCCACCGCGCCGGAAGCCAGCTGAACGGCATCCCAACCGAAATCGCTCTTCAAAGCCCCCCAGGCCGATGTTTGTAAAATATGTGCGTCAGGATACTGACGCAGAAATTGATCCCATTCGCGGGAAGTTAATTCTGGCATAGGTTTTTATTGGGGATTCTCAATTCGATAAAATAGCGACATTTAAATCAGCGAGGTCAGATCGGGGGGTGGGGTGTCGCGCACTGAAGCGCCGGGGATGAGTACATCGAGGCGCTTGAGAATGGCCGAGGCCGCGCCTTCACGCGCCAGGTGGATCAACTCGTCTACGGCGTTGTTGAGCGCCTGACCGCTGAGAATATCTTCTTCGGAGAGCAGCACAATTTCAGAATGCTCGGTCGGCAGGAAAGACGCCCATTGATCCCACAACTCTTCGCTGAGTTTCTCGCCGGGGCGCACGCCTGTATAGGCAATTTCGATATCTTGGCCCGGTTCTAAACCCGAGAGTCGGATGAGGTCTTCGGCCAAATCGACGATCTTGATTTGTTCCCCCATTCTGAGGACAAAGACTTCGCCGCCCTGACTGATTGCGCCAGCCTGCAATACCAGATGGACAGCTTCGGGGATGGTCATGAAGTAACGCTCCATATCGGGGTGTGTAACCGTGACCGGGCCGCCCGCGGCAATCTGGCGCTGGAAACGGGGCACGACACTGCCGCGGCTACCGAGGACATTGCCAAATCGCACCGCCGAGAAAGCGCATTCTGAGACATGCGCAGCATCTAAGACAATGAGTTCGGCCAATCGTTTGGTGGCTCCCATTACGCTGGACGGGCGAATGGCTTTGTCCGATGAGATCATCACCAGTCGATCCACACCGGCGTTTACCGAAACCTCGACAACGTTGCGCGTCCCCATGACGTTATTGGTAATGGCTTCTTCGACATTGGCTTCCATCAGCGGGACATGTTTGTGCGCGGCAGCGTGGAAAACGACCTGCGGGCGCAGGTCGTCGAAGACAGCGCTCAAACGGTCGCGGTCGCGAACATCCGCCACGACAGGGTGCAACACCTGATCCGGGTGATTTTCTTTTAAATCTAGAAAGGCCCGAAAAATACTGTTCTCACCATGCCCCAGAATAGCCAATGCCGAAGGCCCCCAGCGAGCAATCTGGCGGCAAAGTTCCATCCCAATGGAGCCACCCGCCCCGGTGACCAACACACGGCGCCCGGCGATCACCGAACCAATCCGGCGGTCGTCCGACATCGCTGAAGCCCGGCGTAATAAGTCATCGATATTGACTTCACGTAGACGATTGACGCTGACGCGCCCGCCAATCAGTTCGTAGATGCCCGGCATCGTGCGGAAGGATACTTTCTCTTGACGGCATACTTCGGTCACGTGGCGAACAACATCACCCGGCGCTGTGGGGATGGCAATGATTACTTCCTGAATATTGCGGGCTTTGATGACTCTGGAAAGATCATCAAGCGGGCCAACAACGGGGATGCTGTGAATCTGGCTCTTTTGTTTCGATTCATCATCATCCAAAAAACAGATCGGGTTGAGGTTCAACTGAGGGTTCTTTTGGATCTCCCGTACAACCATTGCTCCGGCATCTCCGGCGCCAACTACCAACACCCGCCGCACTACCGAACCATCATGCTTGCCATTAAAAGCGCCGCCGCGGCTGTCGGCTACCAGGCGGGAGGCAAAACGCAACCCCCCCACAACAATTATGGACAGAAGCCAATCGATGACCAGTGTAGCACGCGGGAAGCCAATATAGCGGGTGAAGTTCGATTGAATATAGATCATGACCAGCACCGCTACCGAAAGGGCCACCGATGCCGAGGTTACCGCATAAATGACCAGGGTGAGTTCACGCGTGCTGGCATACGCCCACAAACGCCGATAGAGGCCAAAAATATGGTACATGATCGGCTTGATAATGACCGCCAAAACCGCCATGCGCAGCGCCTGCGGCATATAGTAGCTAAACAACGACCCCAACTCGAAGCGTAGCGCGAAACTCCCCAGCACCGATACGACAATTAAAATAACATCCCCCACCAAAAAGACGCGATTTCTCAAGGGGGCCGTCGCCAATATCATGCGCAAGCGGGTGAGTAGTTTTTCTCGCGTCACGAGCGCATCCAATCTACGGTGCGTTTCAATCCATCCAGAAGCCGTGTCTCGGCGTTGAACCCCAAACATCGAGCGGCCTGTGCGGGGTCTCCCAGGGAACGGTACACATCGCCGAGACGTGTCGACGCAAATCGTGTTTCGGGAGCGCCGGGCAAGATTTCGCGCAACGTGGCGATTAAATCAAGAATGGCAATTTCACTACCCGAACAAATATTGAAGATGCGCCCAGGAGCATCCGGCGCTTCGACAGCCAGCAAGTTGGCGCGCACCACATCGCCCACAAAGACAAAGTCTCGGCTTTGCAACCCATCCCCATAGACTGTGGGGGCCTTGCCATCCAACAAACGACGCGCAAAAATGGGAATCGCCGCGGCGTAGTGCGAATCGGGAGATTGGCGCGGGCCATAAACATTGAAATAGCGTAACGCCGTGACGCCCATATCGGTCGTGCGTGTATAGAGATCGGCATAAATCTCGTTAACCCGCTTTGACGCTGCGTAAGGGGAATAGGACATCGTCTCACCTGATTCTTTGAGGGGGATATCTTGTGATTCGCCGTAAACTGCCGCGCTAGAAGCCAGGGTTACGCGGCTCACTCCGGCGTGGCGCGCCGCTTCGAGGAGATTCAATGTCCCCTGGACATTGATGTCGAAGCATGTTTGTGGGTCTTCAACCGAAAGCGGCACAGACACCAGGGCCGCGTGATGGAAAATCGCATCCACACCCTGCACGGCCTGGGCAACCTCTGCCGCTTCGCGCAGATCCCCCTCGATGAGTTCAATCTCCTTCTCCACCCCAGAGAGATTCTCCCGTTGTCCGGTCGAGAAATTATCCAGCACTTTCACGCGGTCGCCGCGTGCCAACAATGTCCTCACAATGTGGGAACCGATGAACCCGGCCCCACCTGTCACCAGGGATACTCTCATTTATTGCCCTTTCAACCCAAACACCGTCGCCGGGGTGCGAACTAAAATCTGCGCATCCAAGAGAAAACTGCGATGCTTAATGTAGTAGAGATCATATTCGAGTTTCATGGCGGTATCTTCGACATTCGAAGCATAGCCAAAATTAACTTGCGCCCACCCGGTGACCCCCGGCTTAACCAACAACCGCGCTCGATAAAACGGAATCCGGCGGGTGAAATGCTCAACCCACTGGGGGCGTTCGGCCCGCGGCCCAACCAGACTCATATCGCCGCGTACCACATTGATAAACTGGGGCAGTTCGTCCAGGTGAGTGCGCCGGAGCAAACGCCCTGTACGAGTGGCGCGGTCATCGTCTTCAGAGGCCAAGACAGCTTGGCCGTCCGCTTCGGCATCTTTACGCATGGTGCGGAACTTGATAATGTTATATTCCTGCGCGCCTTTCCCCAAACGCTCCTGTGAATAAAAGATCGGCCAGCCATCGTCGATCAATATCCCCACGGCAATAAAGGGTAAAAATATTGTGAATACCAAACACCCCACCAGCCCCCCTACGACATCCACCAGGCGTTTGGCGGCTTCGTAGAAACCACTGATGCGGAACTCATCGACAAAGGAACGCAAGATCCAATCGGTTTCAAGAATTTTTATCGGCACCCGCCCTGCCAATTCTTCGTAGGCAACCGGCATACGAGTAATCTCTACACCGCGTTCTTGCGCATCTAGTATGGTCTGAAACGTGCGCCCTTGCATTGCCCCCGAAATGGCAACGATAATATCGGTAATGGCCTCTTGTTCGATGATCGCTAACAGTTGATCGCTTCCGGCAAGCACGGTGTATCCGCCAATTTGCTTTCCCGCCAAATCGGGATTATCATCAATCAGGCCAACCAACTCAAACGGCTTGGGAGTCATTTTATTGATGATGTCGAGGATCGTCCCCCCCGCCCGGCCTGCTCCCACCAACAAGACTCGGCGCATGAATTCAGGAGCAGTAAACACCCGCACATACGCCAAGCGCCATATCAGCGTCAACACAGAAACTACGCCCAGAAAGGCGGCCACCCCTCGACGGGGCAGCGGATTATCCGAGGCAAAATAGACCACCAAATACAATCCCAACCCAATTGCCGTCGAAGTGAGCACGCCCCCAATCACCTGCCGCCGGTTGGCGGCCCGATGGACATCATACAACTCCACCATTAGGAACAACCATACCAACGGAAGGAAATAAAACCAGGGATCTACCCGCTCTTGCAAAAATTGCAAAGAAAGACCCAGCCACTCTTCGCGCGTCCCCCAGATGATTAACGCCAAAACCATCGCGAAAAGACCGATGATTAAATCACCGATCAAAAGCAGCGTGCGCCGTTCTCGCAAACCCAACCTTCTATGAAATGATGTTGCTTGTCGATTGATCATAATGAACTCATCGTTTGAACAAGTATGCCACAAAACTCCATATAAATGCCGTCCCCCACGAAAAATGCATCACGGCGATAGATAGGGGGACGCCCCACAACATGGCAATATCGCCCTGTTTCACCACCGATTGCAGACCCGCAAACAACAAGGCCGCACCATAAACGACAGCCTCCGCCAGCAATAACCAACGAGCAAATGTAAACCAGACCGACAACAAACCTAATCCCAGCCAGGTGAGTACAAAAGCGCCCGAAAGTTGCCGCCAACGAAATGTTTCGGGGTAACGCAGCAACATGCGTAATTTCCAGAATCCATAACGCCAGTATTGCTGGGATAGCTCACCTAAATTTGCGCGGGCAAAATAGACCGAACGAATTTGTGGATCCAACCAAATGACGGCTCCAGACTGGCGGGCACGCACATTAAATTCATAATCTTCGTTGGATAAAAGCGTTTCATCAAACAGGCCAATTTGCTCAACCAGCGAACGGTGGAAGGCCCCAAAGGGAACTGTATCTACAACTTGAGCCTCACCACCCACACGGTAACGGGCGTCACCAACGCCAAGGGGATGAGCTGCAGCTACCGCTATGGCATGCGCTATTCTTGTCTCGTTCCCAGGCCGAATCTCCCATACACCACCGACATTCTTCCCAAAATCGGCCTGCAACGCTCCCACGCAGCGAGAGACATAATCGTGCGCGGGCATTGAGTGCGCATCCAGGCGAACGATATATTCACCCTGAGCTGCTTGAATAGCACAATTCAAGGCTGCGGGGATGGTGCGTTTTGGATTATCGACAACTCGGATTTGTAAGGTGGGATGCGTGGCTTGAAAATCTGCAATCCGTTGCCGTGTGCGGTCGGTAGACATACCATCGGCGATGATGACTTCCATTTTGGCAAGCGGGAAGCTCTGAGCCAGCAAAGCTTCCAATAACAGGTGGATCGTTTGCTGCTCGTTGTAACAAGGCACAATCACTGAAACGTCGGGTTCAACCATAAGGAGACAAGTGCGCAAAATAGAGGGGTGTGGGGTACAAAGTGCCCCACACCCCTCTATTTTGCGGCGATTTTTCAATACTCATTTCTACAAATTATGGATGCGCGGTGTGGCTAAGGTTTCATCATCTGCGCGCACAAGGGGTAGTTGTACCACAAAATCACTTCCCTGTCCTGGGACACTTTTCACCGAGAGTCTCCCACCATGAGCAAAAACAATCTCATGGGCAATAGCCAGGCCCAACCCCGAGCCGTGCCGCCTGCCCCCGGGCCGAGATTTATCCACCTGATAAAAACGTTCGAAGATTCGCTCTAATTCCTGTTGCGGAATGCCCTCCCCGGTATCCATCACCGAAACCTGCACAAACCCATTATGATGTTGAGCGACAACGCGCACCTGCCCTCCGGTGGGAGTGTGTTTGATCGCGTTGTCGATCAAATTCGTAAAAACCTGGGACATACGGTCATCATCGCCGATAATGGTAGGAAGTTCGTCAACTTGAAGGTGGAGTTTGACTTGTGCTTGCGAGGCCTGAGGCTTGAGTTTAGTGATAATCCCACGCAGCAGAGCCTGAATATCGAGGGGGGCGCGCACCAATTCGAGTGTTCCCGCATCCAGGCGCGCCAAATCGAGCAAATCTAACACCATACGGTGCATTCGGGCAGCCTCATTGTAGATGATCTGTGAAGAAGACTTATATTCATCCCGAGTTTGGGCCGTGCCATCCATCATTGCCTGCGCGAAACCCTGAATAGACGTCAAGGGTGTTTTTAATTCGTGGGAAACATTGGCAATAAAATCGCGTTGGGATTGTTGGGTGGTCAACACTTGTGCAGCCATCTCATTGAAGGACTCAGCCAGGGCTTGCACCTCGCGCGGGCCGCGCGGCTCTATGGGTTGATACTTCCCAGCGGCAAACCGGCGCGCCGCCTGAGAAATCCGCTGCAAGGGCGCAGCCACCCAGCGAGACATTCCGAAAGCCAACACCAACGACAGGAGCAGCGCCACGATGCCCCCTTGACGCAATAAGTTGGCAACTTCATCGCTACGCGACCGCACTGCCGCCCAAAATGTCACTTGTGGGCGCGGGGTAGCGACACCAAGCCAACCGCCCGTGTCTAAAGCTTGCACAAGATAAAGCCATTCGTCCCCCGCAGCATCATCTACAACCACAACAGCAGGAGCTGCATTCATAGCCCGACGGGGCGCAGCATCAGGAAACGGGGCATGTTCGGCAGATCGCGAATCTATCAGCAACTCCCCCTCGGGGGTGTATATCATTATTCGCACATCCATCGCTTCATCTGCGCGTTGTAAAGCGTTTTCCAAATGCACTTGAGAACTTACATCAAATTCTCGCGACCGCCGCGCCAGTGTTTCGACAGCCGCCTGCAAGTGGATGCGCGCTTGAGCAACCTGGGCCGGGTTACGGGATAAGTAGATCAGTGTCACAATCGCGACAACGCCTAAGGCTACCCCAATAATAAAAATATAGGTAAGCAATAAACGAGAGCGGAGGGAAGAGAACATATCGTAGTCGTTTCGTCAGTTGGTTGGTTAGATTTGCCCGGCAAAACGATCTGAAATCATCAACCGATTACCGATGAACTAATTTATACCCCACCCCGGTAACGGTTTCGATACGCACGGAGCTATCAGCCAATTTTTTTCGCAATTGACCAACATGAACATCGACCGTGCGGGTTTGCCCGGCAAAATCGTAGCCCCAGGCCAATTGCAAGAGCTTCTCCCGGCTTAAGACAAGCCCTTTGTGCTCAATTAATGTCAGCAGCAATTCGAACTCTTGCAAACGCAATGGTGCTGCTTCACCGGCAATGGTGACCTCCCGGCTGCCGGGATCAATGGTGATGTCACCAAAATGAAGCGGGGCGGCATCGGTGGGGGTAGTGCGCGCCATACGGCGTAGCAGCGCCTTGGCGCGCGCCACCAACTCACGGGGGTTGAAGGGCTTGGTCAGGTAATCATCTGCTCCCATTTCCAGGCCGATGATTTTGTCAATATCCTCGTCGCGCGCCGTGAGCATCAAGATCAGTACGGGGTTATCTTCCGCTCGCAATCGACGGCACACTTCCAGGCCGTCGATCTCCGGAAGCATGATGTCAAGCACCATCAAGGCCGGCTTCAGGCGCTCGATAGACTCCAGGGCAGCGCGGCCGTCTTCGGCAACTTCTACACGAAAATTCTCGCGCTCCAAATACATGCGCGCCAACTGGAGGATATTAGGTTCGTCGTCAACCAGGAGGATGAGTTCAGCAGACATGGCGTGTGGGTTACAAGGATTAGGTTACAGGCCGCAAGTTCGCGTGTTGCGGTAATAGCTTTTAACCTGCAATTTAAGACTGAACAAGCGCTACCGCCTCAATTTCAACAGCAGCATCTTTGGGTAAACGGGCCACCTGCACCGCCGAGCGGGCTGGGAAATTCTCGGTGAAGAATTCGGCATACACGGCGTTCATATCACCAAAATCATTCATATCGCGCAGAAAAACAGTGGTTTTGACAACACTTGCCAACGAAGCACCACCTGCCTCCAATACAGCCTGAAGGTTCTTCAATGCCTGTCGAGTCTGTTCAACGATTTCGTCCGAGACAAACTGCCCGCTGAGTGGGTCAATGCCCAATTGACCGGCAGTGTAAACAAATTGCCCGGCGCGGACGCCCGCCGAGTAGGGGCCAATCGCTTTCGGGGCGTCTTTCGCTGTAATAATTTCTTTTTTCATGGGTCACCTCTTTTAGGCGACGTCACCTTGCAAGTGATGGTCACCTGGCTCACAATTTTCCCCATTGTACCGGAGAGGGTTGCAGGTTACAAGTTAGAAGTCGAATGAAATCGCTGTTGTCTCACAAAACCGACTGCTGTCCGTTAATAATCTACATAGACAAAACGTACACAGTTCGTTGAAAATTTCTTTTCCTCTCGCAAGTGTGTAACTCCTAATAGATTAATTTCGCAAACTGACCTTGAATTCATTCGATGGTTACTCGAATTTCAGCATCTGCAACACATCCCCCAAAGCAGTCTCAAAAATCTCGTGCATGACCACCCCATCCACTTTGTATGGCCCGCCAAATACGCCATCACCATAGACCTGACGAGCTTCTTTGGCTCCTAATAAACCCGGGATGTGCGGGGGGATCTTCTCACCATCAGGAAGATCGGCAACGCGAGTGAAGTTGAAGGCTTCAATCCACCCGGCATGATAGGACTTCAGACCATGCTGCATGGCAATGGCTTCCACACTGTGTGATTCCCACCAGTTGTACCAGGCTATGCGTGTATCTGAGAGTTCGCTGGCAATTTCGTAGAGGCGCGCCTTGACCGGTGTATTCCCGCCATGCCCGTTGAGCAGCAGCAACCGCCGAAAGCCATAACCATAGACTGAACGAATGAGATCTTCGACAACATTCATCAAAGTGTCTATACGCAGTGAGATTGTTCCAGGGTAGGCTAAGAAATAGGGGGAGGCCCCAAAATTAAGGGGCGGTGCGACCAACACCCCGCTTTTCTGACTGGCAGAATCGGCCAGCGCCAAAGGGATTTTTGCATCCGTCAACAAACTCAGGTAACCGTGCTGCTCACAGGCGCCTAACACCAACATCAAGCGGTCGTCTTTCTCGATGTATTTTTCAATATCAAACCAATCTTTACTTTCCGGTAAGTGGGTAGAGAAAATGGTCTCAACACGTGGTAGAGT
>CAYFMI010000009.1:0-66761 GCA_964344175.1 uncultured Anaerolineales bacterium | reverse complement strand
GATAAAGACAGGTCAATCGGGCGCGTCTTGCGCTTTTTTTCGAATTTTTTATACTTCGGTTGGTAAAATGCAGGAAAGGCATTGCCAATACGGTATTTTGTTACTAAATTCGGATACCAACCTGAAGGTAGCCCATTCATTGAATTGTGGAATGGCTTTCTAGCACCAAATGTAAATCAAACAGGAGCATAGCATGAAAATACTTTTGCTTGGAACAGGCCTCCAGGGGAAGGCTGCATTACACGACCTGGCCACCAGCCCTCTGATTACTCAAGTGACCGCAGCCGATGCCAATATTGTCGACCTGAACGCTTATGTGCGGCAGTTGGGCGCAGCGAAGGTAACGGCGGTGCAGTTGGATGTGCGCGATAAAAAACGTGTTACCAAACTGATGCGCACTGCGGACGCTGTAATTTCCTTGCTGCCGCAAACTCTCCGCCTGCAGATGGCGCGCCTGGCTGTTGATTCGGGTGTGCATTTTGTCGAAACTTCCTATGCCTTGCCCGAGTATACCGAGTTGGGAAAAACTGCCGCAGCTCAGGGCGTGACACTGCTGCCGGAATTTGGCCTTGACCCTGGAATTGATCTTGTTCTTGTGGGGCGCGCAATTGGAGAATTGGATGAAGTTCATGAACTCCATGCCTATGGCACAGGTGTCCCTGAACTTGAAGCAGCAGATACCCCTATCCAGTACAAAATTTCCTGGACTTTCGCTGGCGTACTCAGCGCCTACCAGCGCCCGGCGCGCATGTTGCGCGAGGGCAAAATTATCGACCTGACCCCCAGCCAGATGTTCAGCGAAGAATATCTTCACTATGTGGATGTGGAAGATATCGGCCACATGGAAGCCTACTACAATGGCGATGCGGTCAAATATCTAGATGTGTTTGGTATCACAGCGACCACCCGCTCTACGGGGCGCTATTCCCTGCGCTGGCCGGGGCATTCGGCCTATTGGAAGAAAATGGTCGAGCTGGGTTTTCTAAACGAAGGGCCAATTCAGGTTGGAGATGTGAGCGTCTCTCCTCGGCAATTTGTCCACGACTTGCTGACTCCGCAATTGCAATATGCCCCCGATGAGCGTGATATCGCCGCTATTCGCATTGACACGCGCGGCCTCAAAGATGGTCGGCGCAAACGTATCATCTATCAGATGGTCGATCGCCGCGATTTAGAGACGGGATTATTAGCCATGCAGCGCACAGTGGGTTACACGGCCAGTATTGGGGCGCAAATGATTTTGAGTGGCGCTATCCAAAAACGCGGCCTGCTTGCCCCCGGCACAGATGTTTCTTCCGACACGTTGGTGGCAGAATTGAAAAAACGTGGCATCAGCATCAACCGCTACGAGTTGGCGTGGTGAAAAGACTAGGAGTTTTTAGAATCTTTCGGGTCTCAGAAGAAATTCCAGCGCGATCTGATCTATGCGCCCCTCATCGAGGTTGGTGCGGTTGTTGATATTTTCATACGCCACGAATACCCCCAAAGCCTGACGCGTGGCGGCATCATACTTGCCGTGGATGTCGCCTGCGTAAAATCCCTGTGCGCTCATTTGTTGTTGTAATTTTTGCAAAATTGCGCCGCGCAGCCTGACCTGTTCTGCGGGCGGGCTGGTCTCATTGTGTACGACGTGCAGCTGCAATAATTCACCGAGTGCTTCGACCGGGTTGTGGGCATTGTCGACGCGGTAATCGATCCAGCGGTCGTTGAAACCGCCGTAGCCGCCTCCGGCCCTGACAGTCAGTATGGCAGCGCTCTGACGGCCACGTTTATCGCCCCCGGCGCGCTCCCCGGCGAGCAGGGCGGCATAGAGTTTTTCGGGCAGTCGCGCTTTGCAGCGCTCAAAGGCCGTCGCCATTGCCTCAATCACGCCCGGCCCTGTGAGCAGGTTGCCTTGGATGGTAAACCCAGCCTCGGAAATACTCCCCGCCCAGGGTTTGCACCCCTCACCGGTGTGGGCTGCCGAGGCTCCGATACTATCTACAAGACCCACCTGACGGTGCGCCCGGCCATCATCTTCAGCGATCAACACCTCCAGCGCCTCTGCAGCAGTTTGGCCTTTTTCCATCAGTATCAGGCCGCGCGGCCCAAAGGTAGTGTTAGCGAATGCTTGTGTGGCGACTGCCCCGGAGCCGGCCCGCGCCCAGGGGGTCACCGAGCCAACGGCTAAAAATTTAGATGCCACAGCCACACCCCAGGCTTGCTCCTCGGGGTCGTGGGCAACGATGGAAAAAGTGGCGATATTATAATTTCGGTAATTCAATGGCTTGTTGGTGTTGATACTTGCCCTTTTTATCGGCGTAAGAGATTTCACACTCTTCATCGGCCTCGAAGAATAATACCTGGGCAATGCCCTCGTTAGAATAGATCTTAGCGGGCAGCGGGGTCGTGTTCGAAATCTCCAGGGTGACGTAGCCCTCCCACTCCGGCTCAAAAGGAGTTACGTTGACAATCAGGCCGCAGCGGGCATAAGTGCTTTTCCCCAGGCATACGGTCAGCACGCCGCGCGGAATGCGGAAATACTCCATCGTCCGGGCCAATACAAACGAGTTGGGCGGAATGATGCAGACCTCACCTTTGAAATCTACCATTGATTTAGGGTCGAAGTGTTTAGGGTCTACGATCGCCGAATGCACGTTGGTGAAGATTTTATACTCATCGGCGACGCGGATGTCGTAACCATATGAAGATACGCCATACGAAATCACACCGTTGCGTACTTGTCCCGGTTCGAAGGGTTCGATCATGCGCTCTTCGAGTGCCATTCTGCGGATCCAGTGGTCGGGTTTCAGTCCCATAAGGTTGTCCTTTCGGGTTTTGGGGTGGTGTATGCAGGTATATAGGTAGATAAGTATACAAGTATGAGTGACTTCGTCAAGGATAACCCTGATACCTGTTTACTCTGTGTGCCTGCTTACCTTCTCCCCTCACCACCCGCTGGCCTGGAAGGCGGCGTTCAACAACTCGGTGCGCTCTTCGGCAGTCATTGGGCGCGGGCGGGCATAATCGATAAATAAGATGGTCAGCAGTTCGGTGCTGATGTGCTGACCGTTGTAAAAGATATGCCGGTCGATGAACCCTTGCCGGGTGGCGTAGCTGACGGCAAACTGATCGAAGAAGAGATTCCCTAACCCATGATGGACGAAGCCGCCATGTGAGAATTCAAAGGCTTGCGGGTGGTGCGCCTGGCTGCCACTGACAATTACCGCCCCGGCCTCGGTCAGACGTCGGGCGTCGGCAATCTGATTAGGCTGAGCGGTGTAGGTGTAATACTCAAAGTGCTGGAAGGTGGCAATTGTCAAGTAGCCCTCGGCCCGCAGGCGGGCAATCTCTGCTGTCAGCCAGTCGAAATCGCAGGCCACTGCCCCGGGGTTCGATGCGCTGGCCTGGGCATAACCGCCGCCTTTGGCATTGCAGCCAATGAAGGCCAGGCGGTTGCCGTTATGCTCAATGAGTGCGCCGCGCCGCCCCTCCTGTAAATTTGCCCCGCCGCCGTATACTGCCCAGCCGCGCTCGGCGTAGAGTTCTAGCGTGTGCAGCATGGCCTGGCCGCCCCAGTCGCTGAAATGATCGCCGGTCAGTTCAACCACATCCGTGCCGACATCCTCCAGCAGGCCGATATATTTGTCACGGCTGCAAAAGCGCATGCCTTCCTGCACCGGGTTGGGGTAAGGGCAGTCCTCGGCGAAGGGCACTTCGTTGCTGATGTGGGTGATGTCGGCTTCCCGCAGCCAGGCGGCCACATCCAGCCCTGGGTAGCTGATCCCCTGCTGTTCCATTGCAAAGGCTGTTGCCCGCACCAGCGCGGTTACCCCGGTCATGGCGACGACGGTCAGTTTGTTTGGGTCGCGATTCGACTCCGGAATGACAAGCCCTTCTGGCGGTGTACCACCTCGCAGCGAGATCGGGATGGTGAGTTCATAACTGGTTAGGTTGAAATCTTTGTGCAGGGGGGAGATGCCGTCAATGGCGAGGACTTTCCAACGGGGATTCAATTCTTCAAAGGGGATAATCGCCCAGGAGGGACGCGCCGCCCAGGCTTGATCGGCCAACTCCCCGGCAGGGATGATCTGTACCGCGCCTGGGGCGGGTTCGCCCCAATAGGCTGCAATAGCCCTCAGCGTGGGTTCTGCCATCATTAACGGCGCGCCACCCCAGAGCGAGTCTGTCGCGCCTTTCCAGGCGGCATGTAATTCCCCCGCCGAGACGTCATCCACAACGGTTGGGAAGGAGGCTGCCAACGCATAAACCCAATGACTGACCGGGTTTTCATCGCTTATGCTGAGTTGCAGCCCTGCCGCAGCAGACTGGTCGGTGAGACCCCACTCTGGGGGCAGAGTCAGCGTCGCGATAAAGCTTTGGGGGATGGTATCGGCAATTGCAATGCTGTAGGGGGAGAGCGTTGGACTGGGGGTGGCCGTAGGGGGCAGGGTAGGCGTTGGAGGCGCGAATGTCGGCGTCCAGCGTATAGGTTGGAAGGGGGTGGGAGATGGGGCGTAGGTATCAGGTAAGAAGGTATCAGGTGAACTTTGGTATGTCCGTGTACAGCCTGCTAAGATGACGATGATAAACAGCGCGAAATTTTTTCGTCTACCCATTCCCTGATTTCCTGACGCCTGATACTTAATCGCCTGACTGCCGCGCATCGAAGCTAATCACCGTCACCATATCGGGGAAAACGTCGATGATGTAGCTTTGCAGTCCGCGCGCCACAAAGCTGACGCGATACTGCCCGGCGGGAATGTTGCCAAGCGCGAAGTTTTCATTCCAAATGTCGTCCCCGTTGACCGTCCAATCGGCATACCCTTCGATGTAGTAGACCGCCAGCGGGTCGCCGCCCGCCGGGTCGAGCTGCTCTATGGTTACCGAAGGCAGGTAGATGAAGCCGCCATATTCGTCGAGGGCGTGCCCGGCAATGGCCCCGGTGGGTTGGTTGTTCTGGTCGCGATGGGGTTGCAGCCAGAGTTCGGGGTTGCGGGTTGTTCGGTAGCTGTTCTCGCCCTGGCGGATTTCGAAGTGCAGATGTTCGCCGATGGCCGCACCAGTGAACCCCACCAGCCCAATGGTGTCGCCGGCTTGCACGCTTTGCCCAACCTCAGCATGTACTTCTGAGAGATGCCCATAAAGCGTATATATGGGTAGTTGATAATCTGTCAATTGGGGATCGGAGAAGTGGTGTTCGATGATGACCAGGTTGCCGTAAAAGGCGGGGAAGTCGGCGTAGGGTTGTTGGTAATCGGTCCCGGCGACAATGACAGTTCCATCGGCAGCGGCTCGGACGGGTGTCCCCTGAGGATTGACGAATTCCACCCCGTGATGCGTTTTTCGTTCACCATAGGCTGTGTTGCCGTATCGATAGGTGGGGTCCACAATATCAACGAGATTCGCAGCAATGGGGCGCTCGAAAATAAAATGCCCCATTTTTACGCAAACTTCTTCGGTGCAGGGCAGGAGGGCGGGGGCTGGAAGTTCGGTAACGGTCGCACTTGGCAAGGGGGCGGGAGTAAGGGTTGCAGGTTGGGTGGCAGTGGCAGGCGTCGTGACTTCAGACGTCAGACGTTCGACGTCATTTGGTGCGCAAGCAGATGACATAGCTAATAGTCCAACGGCTACAAAAAACAAGAGCCAAACCTGCAACCTGCAACCTGTAACCTTAAACTGGAAATTCACGCTAACGCCAGTCCCCCGCGCTCGATAAGCTGCCGGCGGACTTGCGCGTGTAATTTTTCCGCTTTGGCTTTAATGGCTTGCACTTCGTTGACCAGGTTGTTGGCGGTGTCTTTATCTTTCAGCCCCAAGATGTTGATGCACACGTTATACCCCGCGCCGCTCAGGGCGGCTTGCGCCAGGGCCGCGCCGGTGCCGGCATCGGTGATGGCGTTAAGGTTGCCGATACGCACGGCTTCAAGCGCTAATTCCATCACCTGCAGGGATTTACCCGCTACTTCCAGCGGAACCTGGGCGGCGTGCAGGGTGGCATCTTGAATGGCTTGCCCCCGGTTAGGGTCATCTTTGGCGAGTTTGAAGGCTGCCATAATGCCATCGAAGGCGGCTGCATCGCGCTCGACGGCGGCGGTCAGCTCGGCGCGCAGGCTCTCGGATTCGTCGAGGATGGCCTGCATCTGCGATTCCACCTCGGTGTATTTCTTCTTGCCCAGGGTCAGGCGCGCCACCATCGAGACCAGCCCGGCCCCCATCGCGGCGGCGTAGGCTGCGGCGGAGCCGCCCCCGGGGGTAGGTTTCCCTTCGGCAAGTGCGTCAACAAAATCGCGCGACGTTCCGACGTCTTGACGTCCCGCCTCATCCATCGCTGCATAGAGCTTCTTCTCCAAAACTTGCTCCGGCTCGAACTGATCCATCTGCGTATACCACACCGCCGCATCTACCAGCGCATCTTGCGGAATCAGGCCGACCAACTCGCTGTGGCGGATGCCTACACCGTAGCGTTGCGCCTGGCGCCGGATGGTCTCGACCACCAGGGCAATGGGCGTTTTGCGGAAGTTGGTCAGGTTCATCGAGACCTGGGCCATGCCGTCCACCAGCAGGCCCAGCCCTTTGACATAGCGCAGCCCGCCGGATGAATGGCGGACACTCTTGGCGATTTTCTTGGCAATGTCGATATCGTCCGTAGTCAGGTAGACGTTGTAGGCAATTAAGAACTCGCGCGCCCCAATGACCGTTGCTCCGGCGGGGCCAAGTTCTTTTGGCCCAAAATCGGGTTCACGGAAGAGGTCTGTGGCAATGCTGGTTTTCAGCCCTTCGTATTCGCCTTTGCGGATCACTTCCAGCCGGACGCGGTCGGAGCGCTGGGCGGCCTCCTCGTAGAGGTATACTGGGATGTTAAGTTCATCGCCAACGCGTTTTCCTACTCGTTGAGCGATTTCCACACAATCTGCCATGCTCACGCCGGAGATGGGAATGAAGGGCACCACATCGGTGGCCCCAATGCGAGGATGTGCGCCTTCGTGCGTGTCGAGGTTGATTAACTCGGCGGCTTTTGCAATGCTGCGGAAAGCGGCTTCTTCTACACCGGCGGGCGAACCTACGTAGGTAATCACGGTGCGGTTATGATCGTGATCCATATGATGGTCAAGTACGTAGACGCCATTCACAGCGGCAATCGTCTCAGAAATGGCCTGGATCACCTCCGGGCGGCGACCTTCAGAGAAGTTGGTAACACATTCGATAAGGGGGTTAGACATGGTAACCTCAGCAAGTAGGAAATATAGTGATAAGGGAACAGGGGTAATTATACCCAACCCTAAAGGATACGCGTAATTCGGTTACAATTGCAGAGACAAACACAGAATGATGAATGTGGAATTCAGAATGCAGAATGTTCATCATTTATCCTTTTGCACGCCTGCACTTTTACCGCAGGGATAAGTGTTCTGCATTTACCTGGAGTTGCCATGCCTGCAAAAAGAACATTCCTTGGATCGTTAGCCCGTTCAATTCTCACGCCGATCAGCCGCGCCCGCTTACCGCAAATCGAAGGGACGATCACTCTTAATGGCCTGAGTGCGCCTGTCGAGATCCTCCGCGACCGCTGGGGCATCCCCCATATTTATGCCCAAAACCGTGCCGATTTGTTTTTTGCGCAGGGTTTTGTCCACGCCCAGGATCGGCTCTTTCAAATGGATCTCAACCGCCGCACGGCGCAGGGTACGCTCAGTGAAGTTTTTGGTGAAATCGCTTTGGACACCGACCGCGCTATCCGCACTTTTGGTTTCAACCGCCTGGGGCGCATAGATTTTGAGCGCGCCGCGCCCGAAGTCCGCGATGCGCTCACGGCTTATGCCGCCGGGGTCAATGCCTGCATCACCCATCCCAACACAAAATTACCGGTGGAATTCACCTTATTAGGCCATAAGCCGGCTCCCTGGCAGCCCGAGGAGAGCGCCCATTTTTCCCGCGTGATGATCTGGCAGCTTTCCCATGCCTGGCAAGGCGAAATCTTGCGCGCTGAGATTGTCGATAAAGTAGGCCTGAAACACGCCGCCGAGTTGGAGATTCACTACCCGGCAGGCAATCCGACTACTTTGCCGCAGGGCATCGAGTTCAACGCCCTTGATCCTGACAGCCTGTTGCGCAAAATTCCCGGCCCCTTCCTCGACCGTGGCAAGGGGAGCAATGCCTGGGTGGTCACACCCCACCGCAGTGCCACGGGTGGGGCGGTGCTGAGTAACGACATGCACCTTGCGGTTAGTATGCCTTCGCTGTGGTACGAAGTCCATCTCAATGCCCCCGATCTGCATGTCACCGGGGTGAGCCTGCCGGGTGTGCCGATGGTTTTGGTCGGCCACAACGACCGCATTGCCTGGGGTATGACCCTGGCCTACACCGATGCCGAAGACCTGTTCATCGAGCAGCTTGACGCCCAAAACCGCTATCTCTACAAAGATGCGTGGCACGCTGCCGAAATTATTGAAGAGCCGATCCGCGTAAAAGGGCGTAAAGAAGCCCACATGGAGCGTGTCATTGTCACCCGCCACGGACCGATCATCTCGGATGTGGTTGGCTATCCGGCTCAAAAAGTCGCCGTGCACTCCATGGCTTTGCAGCCGGTTCCGGCGCTGGAAGGCTGGCTGCGCCTCAATGCTGCCCGCGGCTGGGATGATTTTGTGGCCGCCATGCGCTGCATCGAAGCGCCGCAGCTTAACGTGGCCTATGCTGATGTTGACCATAATATTGGGTACTGGGTCAGCGGGAGCGTGCCGGTGCGTGCCAAAGGCAATGGTAGCACCCCCGCACCGGGCTGGACGGGCGAATACGAGTGGGTGGGTGAAGTGCCCTTCGAAGAAATGCCTCACGCCCTCAACCCCGCACAGGGCTATCTTGTCACCTGCAACCACAAAATCGTCCCCGATGACTACCCTCACTTCCTGGGAAATGTCTGGATGAATGGATACCGCGCCCGGCGCTTGGCCGATCTTATTGAGGAGCAAGACCAACTTACATTGCAGGATCATGCCCGCTTCCACAAAGATTTCACCTGTCTTCCCGGTATTGAATTGCAAACTTTACTCAAAGATTTTCCGACTCCCGAAGGCGGCCCGGCGGCGCGTGCCCTCCAGTTGCTCTCTGCATGGGATGGGATTCTTAACCCAGAGAGTGTCGGCGGCGCGGTCTACGAAGTGCTGCGTTACACGCTGGTGCGCAATCTGTTCGTTCCCAGCCTGGGCGGTGAACTGACCAAACGTCTGATGGGCGAAGGCTTCCACCCACTGTTGATGCACGCTAACGAGTTTTTCGGCCAGGATACGGTGGTGCTGCTGCGGATGCTCACCAACCCCGCCTCATGGTGGGTGCAGCAGGCAGGTGGTTACGAAAGCTGGGTGACGCGCAGCCTGGAAGAAGCGCTGGGCTGGATGCGGGCAAATTTAGGCGAAGATGAAGGATGCTGGGCCTGGGGCAATTTCCATCAGGTTAATTTTGAGCACCCCCTTGGGGCGCAGAAACCGCTCGATCAGGTCTTCAACCGCGGCCCCTTCCCTATCGGCGGCGACACCGACACCCCTTGCCAGACGGCCATGTCCCCCGGCAGCCCCTACGACAACCGCGCTTGGTCGCCCACCTTCCGCCAAATTGTGGATATGAGCGACCTCAGTAAATCGCTCTCGATGCACCCACCCGGCCAATCCGGCCAGCTTGCCAGCCCGTACTACGATGATCTGGCCGAACCCTGGCTCAACGTGGAATACCACCCCATGCTATGGACGCGTGAGCAGGTAAATTGTGAAGCAAGTCATATATTGATATTAAAACCCTAACGAGCAAATGCAAAATGATGAGTGCAGAATATATCCCCATTCATCATTTTGCATTCATCACGTATCATTCTCTATGAATCCTCCTCCTATCTGGCCTATCTCGAACATCGTTGTCTTCGATTGTGACAGCACCCTCAGCAGCATTGAGGGGATTGACGAACTTGCCCGTATGACCGGTCACGAGCACGACGTGGCCCTGTTGACCAAGCGGGCCATGGAAGGCGATATACCCCTGGAAGCGGTCTACGGCCATCGCCTGGTGACGGCCAACCCCACCCAGGCGCAGGTGCAGCATATCGCCCAGCTCTATCGTGATACCGTCATCCCCGATGCCAAAGCCGTGATCGCCGCCTTGCAGTTGCTGGGGACGAAAGTCTTCATTGTCAGTGGCGGGTTGATCGAGCCAGTGCGCGATTTCGGCATTTGGCTGGGTGTGCCGCGCGAACAGATCTTTGCTGTGGGGATGGAGTACGATCAACTTTCTGGAACATGGTGGCGCTATTGGGAACAACCCGGCGGTCGGAATTCCCGCGCCCAGTACATGGCCGTAGAAACAAATCCCCTGACAATGATGGGCGGCAAGAATCAGATCGTTGCACGCATCCGTGCTGAGCATCCCGGACGGGCACTGCTGATTGGCGATGGTCTCTCGGACATGGAAGTGCAGGAGGATGTTGATTTATTTGTCGGCTTTGGCGGGGCCGCCTTCCGCCAGCGCATTGCCGATGAGTCGCCAGTTTATATTCATACGCTGACCTTAGCACCGATACTGCCCCTGGCATTGGGGCAATTGGGCAACACTCCCGCGACGGCGTTGCTCTGGGCGGACGGCTTGCAACGGGTTTATGCCGATGAAGTGACCTTTAAAGATCCTGAAACCCGCGCCGCGTTTTTACATGCGTTGAAACGATAAAAACTCAGCACAGAGACCCGAAGACCCCAAAGGGATTATTCTTTATTCTCTCTTTGTGCCTTTGTGGTGAGAACAAACTAAAATGTAGAAATACTATATGACCTTCCATATACTCATTACCGATCAACTTGGCGCTGCCGGTCTGGATATATTACAGCAGGCAGAAGATGTCACCCTCAGCGACCCGCCGACGAATAGAAAGGCGCTGCTTGCCGCCGTTGCCGCCGTCGATGCGATTGTGATTCGCTCTGGCACAAATGTAGATGAAGAATTGATCGCCGCCGCGCCGCGCCTGAAGGTCATTGCCCGCGCCGGGGGGCGGCTCGACAATGTCGATCTGGACGCCGCCACGCGCCGCGGTATTTTTGTGATCAATGCACCCGATACCAATGTCACCGCCGTTGCCGAACACACCTTCGCGGTGTTGTTGGCTTTGGCGCGCGCCATCCCCGCCGGGGACGCAGCCATGCGCCGCGGTGAGTGGCCGCGCCATGAAATGATGGGTTTTCTCCTGGCAGGGAAAACCATTGGAATCGTCGGTTTTGGCCGCTTGGGGCGCAGCGTGGCCCAACGTGCCCAAGTATTCGATATGAATGTCCTGGTTTACGATCCGTATATCGATTTATCTTTCGCCCGCGAACAAGGTGTGGAGATTGTCAATTTTCCAGAATTGTTGGCCCGCGCCGACATTGTTAGTCTGCATACCGCTCATTCCGCTCATACGCACAAAATTATGGATCGTCAGGCCTTCGCGCAAATGAAAGCCGGTAGCTATTTCATCAACTGCACTCATCCAGGTCTGCTTGATGAGGCTGCCTTACTAGCAGCCCTGGATGATGGACTGTTAGCAGGTGTCGCGCTGGATACGTTCGACCATGAACCCTTGCCATCCGACAATCCCTTTCGACAGCACCCCAAAGTTGTTCTCACGCCTCATCTGGGTGAAAGCACCCTTGAATCTCAGCGCCAAACATCCATGCAAATTGCGCAAGATACCCTGGCTGCTTTGCGCGGGGAAGATTATCGCCATGTCGTTAATTTGCCGTTTACGGGGGATATGCCCTACCATGCAGTCAGGCCTTATATTCATCTGGCCTCGAAACTGGGGAAATTGCAGGGACAACTGGCCGAGGGGTGGATCACGCGCATAGAAGTTGAACTGTTGGGAGAGGGGCTGCGCGACCTGGTGCGCCCGGTCGCGCCTGTGCTGCTCACAGGGTTGTTACGCCCGGTAGAGGGGCGCACCGTCAACTGGGTTTCTGCGCCCATGCTGGCGCACGAACAAGGCATTGTCACTGCTCAAGTTAAAGGTTTGGTCAAGCTGGCCGATTATCCCAACATCATTGCCTGCAAAATCTACTGGGACGGTGGCGAACGCACCGTTGCTGGCGTGTTATTTGGCAATGGCGAAGCCCGGCTGGTGCAATATGATGAGTTCGAAGTGGATGCTTTCCCTGAGGGCTATGTGTTGATTCTGGAAAACGACGATGTGCCCGGCGTGATCGGTAAAGTGGGCGATCATCTTGGGCATGGAAAGATTAATGTTGCCCAGTGGCGTTACGGACGCGACCACCCTGGCGGCCGGGCGGTGTCCTTCATTAATATCGACGAACGGATACCACAGCCAATGTGTTTAGCGTTGGAGCGTGAACCCGAAATCCACCGGGCGCGGTTGGTGCATTTGTAAAAGGCGCGGCGCACTTCCTAGCAGGTTGAATACATCAGAATAGCCATGCCTATTTTGCAGTTGAAGAGCGCAGCATTTTTTGGGATTCCCCTCTCAATTCGAACTTTTGTTCGTATAATTCAGGTCAACCTTCAACCTTCAACCTTCAACCTTCAACCTTCAACCTTCAACCTTCTATGACCTTCCAACTGCACGCCCCCTTTCTACCCACCGGCGACCAACCTGAGGCCATCGCGCAGCTTCTCGCCGGCCTGGAGAAAAACTATCAACATCAGGTCTTGCTGGGTGCGACCGGCACAGGCAAAACCTTCACAATGGCGAACATCATCGCTGAAGTGAAGCGCCCCACCCTGGTTATTGCCCATAACAAGACTCTGGTGGCGCAGCTCTATGCCGAATTCAAAGACTTCTTTCCTGAAAACGCTGTCGAGTACTTTGTTTCTTACTACGATTACTACCAGCCCGAAGCCTACGTGCCGCGCCACGATCTTTTCATCGAAAAAGAGACCGAGATCAACGAAGAGATTGAACGCCTGCGCCTGGCGGCCACCACTGCCCTGATGTCCCGCAAAGATGTCTTAATCGTTGCCTCGGTTTCTTGCATTTATGGCCTGGGCAACCCCGAAGCTTACGGCAAAGTGGTCATCGAATTAGAAGTTGGCAAAAGCTGGCGGCGGACGACCTTGCTGCGGCGCCTGGTCGAGAGCCAGTATGCCCGCAACGATGTCGATCTACGCCCCGGCACTTTCCGCGTGCGTGGCGACACCCTCGAAGTCGCGCCCGCCTACGAAGACCGCTTTGTCTACCGCATCAGCTTTTGGGGCGATGAAATTGAGCGCATCACTGAGGTGCACTATATTACCGGTGAAGTGCGCCGCGAGATGGAACGGGTGGATATTTACCCGGCCAAACACTTCATTACCGAAGAAGAGAAAATCAAAAAAGCGATTGCCGACATTGAGACAGAACTCGAAGAACGCGCGGCCTTTTTCAAGGCCAATGAGCAATTGCTCGAAGCCCAGCGCATTGAGCAGCGTGCCCGCTATGATTTAGAGATGCTGCGCGAAGCCGGGCATTGCGCCGGTATTGAGAATTACTCCCGCCATCTTGACCAACGCCCAGAAGGATCGCCGCCCTGGACACTGGTCGATTACTTCCCCGATGATTTTCTACTCATCATTGATGAGTCGCATATGACCGTTCCCCAGATTCGCGGTATGTACAACGGTGACCGCTCGCGTAAATCGACCCTGGTGGAATATGGTTTCCGCTTGCCCTCGGCGCTCGATAACCGCCCCTTGCAGTTCAACGAGTTCGAACAGCGCATGGGTTGGACGATCTACACCTCGGCCACACCCGGCCCCTATGAGATGGAGCACGCCGGGCAGGTTGTCGAGCAGATCATTCGCCCTACGGGGCTGGTTGATCCGCAGGTAGATGTGCGCCCGGCTCAGGGGCAGGTGGATGACCTGATCGGAGAGATCCACGCCCGTGTGGAAGTCGGCCAGCGCGTGCTGGTCACCACGCTTACCAAGCGCATGTCGGAAGATTTGGCCGATTATCTGATGGAGTTGGGCATCAAAGTGCATTATCTCCACTCGGAGGTAGATACCCTCGAACGGGTGGGCATCCTGCGGGATTTACGTCTGGGCGTGTTCGACGTGGTGGTGGGCATCAACCTGCTCCGTGAGGGATTAGACCTTCCGGAAGTTTCGCTGGTGGCGATCCTCGACGCCGACAAGGCCGGGTTCTTGCGCTCGGAGACAGCCCTCATTCAAACCATTGGCCGCGCCGCCCGCCATCTGGATGGCAAAGTCATTATGTATGCCGATGCCATTTCCGATGCTATGCGCGCCGCCATCGATGAGACCAACCGCCGCCGCGCAAAGCAGACCGCCTATAACGAGGCGCATGGCATCGAGCCGGTTAGCATCATCAAAGATATTCGCGACATCACCGATCAAGTTGCGGCCCACACTGTAGCCGAGTCCCAGGCTGAATATCGGGTGGAGGCTACTGCGGACTTATCCAGGAACGAGTTACTGAAAATCATCACCGGTTTAGAAGATCAGATGCAAGCCGCGGCGCAAAACCTTGAGTTTGAAAAAGCGGCTGCTTTGCGCGATCAGATCTTCGAATTGCGCGGCATCCTCGCTGAAGATGAGGATCTCAAACCCTGGGAACGGATCAAAATTTTGGCTGAGAGACCCTAAAAGTGTCACACAACTCTTTGGGGCGATGGAGGAAACGGTTATGAAACGCAAACTCAAATGGATTATTCCCCTCACTATTCTTTTGGTGATATTGGCAGCGTATCTCTGGCCAGTGCCGCAGAAATCCTTTGGTGAACTTGACGAGAAAGTGGATCCAGAACTTGCTGCTCAATTCTTGGCTTTTCGGGTGGAGCACCCGCTTGAAACCCTTGAAGTTGATGGGCAGATCTGGGAGTATATTACTTTTGGCCAGGGCGAGCAGGCAATCCTTTTTTTGCACGGTATGACTGGTGCAGCCGACATCTGGTGGCGTCCGATGAGCGCCCTGGGTGAGCATTACCGGGTTATCTCGCTGACGTACCCGCCTGTGGATAGCCTGGAAGCCATGAGCCGCGGCGCGCTGGCGGTACTGGACCATCTGGGGGTGGAGCAGGCCGATCTGGTGGGATCCTCCCTGGGAGGCTATTTTGCCCAATATTTAGTAGCTGCCCACCCCGAGCGAGTCCGCCGCGCTGTCTTTGCCAATACCTTTCCTCCCAATGAACTGATCGCCGAAAAGAACAAAACCATCGGAGCGCTGCTGCCCTATCTGCCGGAGTGGCTGGTGATGAATGTGCTGCGGGGAAGTTTTTATAGCAGTGTCTACCCTGCTGCGGGGAATTCGGAACTGGTGCTGGCCTATCTGCTGGAACAATCCTACGGGCGCATGAATAAGGCTCAGGTTGTGGGGCGCTTTCATGGTGTGGTAGATCCTTTCGACGCGCCCGATATCGAGGCGTTGGGGGTTGCGGTGATGATTATTGAAGCCGATAATGACCCACTAGTGGAAGAAACCCTGCGCGAACAACTAAAAGCGACTTACCCCGGCGCGGTCGTTTACACGTTGCCCGCGGTTGGGCATTTCCCCTACCTGAATGCCGCCCAGGAGTATACCCGGCTTCTGGAAGTGTTTTTGAGCGAATAGGTTTCATAAAATCTCCAACTTCCCTTCATAATTTCTTCATAACCGCGCGCTATGATGTAGTCATTGTTAACGCTAACCCAAGAACAATACACTGGAATTGGCGGCAAAAATTAGAAGGAGCGTTTTTAATGAAGAAAACGATGATTGTACTCGCAGTTGTTGGTGTGGCTGCCCTGGCGCTTGGCGCAGCCGGTTTTGCCTATGCTCAGGCTGATGCCCCTGCCACTCCCTTTGGGCGCGGTGGGGCGATGCGATGGGCTGCGGATGGTGAATATGGCCCTATGCACGATGTTATGGCAGCCGCCATTGCCGATGCGTTGGGACTGACGGTTGAAGAACTGGAAGCCGCCCATGCTGAAGGAAAAACCGCCTGGGATCTGGCGCAAGAGCAAGGTTTGACGGCTGATGAATTTGGCGCTCTGATGTTAGATGCCCGCAGCGAGGCTTTGACCCAGGCTGTGGCGGATGGTGCCATCACCCAGGAGCAGGCTGACTACATGCAAAACCGCTGGCAAGCTATGCAGGAAAGCGGTTATGGCCCGGGTTCAAGTTTCTGCGATGGTAGCGGCTCGCGCGGTGGGCGCGGCATGCACGGCGGTTACTGGAGCACGCAGCCCTAACCTGTTTGCTGTGGTTACATCACAGTGGGTAGTGATCGCAAAATCGCTGCCCACTGTGCGTTATAATCAAGTATCAAATTACTCACATCGTCGGGCCAGCCTGACCAATTGCCATGCCGACTATACTGATTGTTGAAGATGAACCTGAACTCGTAAAAGTGTTGCGTTCCTATTTGGAAAACGCGAACTTCGATGTGCTGACTGCCTATCGCGGCGATACCGGCCTGACAGCCTGGCAGATGCATCAGCCAGATTTAGTGCTGCTGGATCTTAATTTGCCGGGGAAGGACGGCTTGGATGTGGCGCGCGAAATCCGCCGGAAAAGCGACACGCCCATCATCATGTTGACTGCCCGTGTTGAAGAAACCGACCAGCTCATTGGTTTGGAATTGGGCGCCGACGATTATATAGTCAAGCCTTTCTCGCCTCGTGTGGTTGTGGCGAAGGTGCGGGCTGTCCTGCGCCGCCTGGAAACAGTCAATGCGCCTCAAAAAATATTAAAAGTCGCCGATTTGGAAATTGACCTTGGCGCTTATGCTGTACGGCGCGGGGCTGAGACCATTGACCTGACCCCCACCGAATTCGACCTGCTGGCTAGCCTGGCGGCCCAGCCGGGCCGGGCTTTTTCGCGCATGCAATTGCTCGAAGTTTCTCAAGGTTCGGCATACGAGGGGTATGAAAGAACCATCGACGCACATATTAAAAATTTGCGCGCCAAACTCGAGCCGGATGCCAAAAATCCGCGCTATATTGAAACGGTGTTTGGCGTTGGCTACCGTTTTGCGCGCCAGTGAACTGAATACCAAAATCTGAGTTATGCGTCTGCGCCTCATCCTCTCTTTTGCCCTGGTTGTTCTGATTACCATTGTGAGCTTTGCCTGGGGCGTCCGCTTGAACACCGCCCAGACAGTGCGCACTTTCATGCTGCGCGGCGGCATGGAGGGAGTCGAAGACCTGGTGGACAACCTGGAAGACTACTACCGCAGCCACGGCACCTGGCAGGGTAGTCAAGATCTATTTTCGAAAAATCTAGGGCGCGGCGCAATGTCGGGGATGGGGGGGCATGCCGAAGGCCAGAGTCAGGCGGGCGGGCCGGGTAATGCCAACACCTTTGCCGGAACAGGGGGCTTGGGGCAGCATTTACGTTTACTTGATACCGAAGGCAATGTCCTTATCGACAATCAGGGACAAGCTACTGGGGTTGTCTCGCGCGCCGAGTTAGCAGAAGCCATTTCTTTAGAAATGGACGGCCAGGTTATCGGATACTTGCTTACTGAAGGGGGAATGACATTTACCTCGGATACCAGTCAGCAACTGCTGGCCCGCCTGAACAACGTCGCCCTTACGGCCGGATCCATCGCCGGAGGCCTTGCCTTATTGCTGGCTTTGCTTTTATCGCACAGCCTATTGCGCCCGGTGCAGCAGCTTACCAAAGCCGCCACTCATTTGGCCGAAGGAGATCTTAGTGAGCGGGTGGCTATCCAAGGCACGCACGAGTTAGCCACCCTCGGCCGCGCATTCAATCATATGGCCGGGTCTTTGCAGCAGGCGGAGCATCTCCGCCGCGACCTTACCGCCGATATTGCCCATGAATTGCGCACCCCGTTAGCCGTGCAGCGCGCCCATATTGAGGCCTTGCAAGATGGCATTTACGACCTGACGCTAGAGAACCTGCAGCCCATTGAAGAGCAAAACCAGTCGTTAACCCGCTTGGTGAATGATCTGCGCACCCTGGCGCTGGCGGATGCGGGTCAATTGGCCCTGGAACGCGTCCCCACAGATTTTGCCGCGCTGATGGAGCGGTTGGTTTCTCGTTTCGACCCTCAGGCTGGGGCGCGCGGGGTGAAGATCACCCTGTCTTCGGGGGAGATCCACCAAACCGTGAATCTGGATCCTCAACGCATTGAGCAGATCATCAATAACCTGCTGAGTAACGCCTTGCGCTATACGCCCTCAGGGGGGGAGATCCATGTGCAATATGCAGTTGTCCGTTATCCCTCGCAAAGCAGTCATCCACAAAATGTGGAACGCTCAAAGCGAGAGGCCAGAAACTGGGTCCAACTGACCATCAAAGATAGCGGCCCAGGCATCCCCCCCGAGGCGCTGCCGCGTCTTTTTGAGCGCTTTTATAAAGCCGACCCTTCGCGCAGCCGCTTGGATGAAGGGAGCGGAACCGGTTTAGGTCTGTCAATCGCCCAGAAATTGGCCCAGGCTCATGGTGGCACGTTAAGCGCAGATAACCATCCTGATGGAGGAGCCGTTTTTACACTGACATTACCCATTGCCTGAGGCCGCAAACCTGCAAGGTTTGCGGCTTTGAGGGTACAATAGGCCCATTATTAATCGGCAATTGGAGTCCTTATGTCCCAGTGGAAAATTCTCATCTCAGATAAACTCGAAGACAGCGGGGTCAACATTCTCCGCGCCGCCGCCGATGTCGACAATCAACCCGGCATCGCTGGCGATGATTTACTGGCATCTATCGCGGCCTACGACGCGCTGATCGTGCGCGGTCGCACCAAAGTAACCGCAGATGTCATTGCAGCCGCCCAAAAATTAAAAGTCGTCGGACGCGCCGGAGTTGGTGTCGATAATATCGATCTGGCTGCCGCTCAATCGAGCGGGGTGACGGTGGTGAATACGCCCACTTCGACCACGATTGCCGTGGCCGAACATACCCTGGCGTTGATGCTCTCACTAATGCGGCATGTGCCGCGCGGCGATTCGACCATGAAAGCTGGCCGGTGGGATAAGAAACAACTCCTGGGGAGTGAGTTGTCGGGCAAAGTTCTCGGTGTTGTTGGCTTAGGGAATATTGGCTCGGCGGTGGCGCAGCGCGCTGCGGCTTTTGGCATGAATGTGATTGGTTTTGATCCGCTCTTCTCAGAAGATGAGATCCAGCAGCGCGGCGCCAAAGCAGCACAATTGAATGACCTTTTTGCGCGTTCAGACATCATTACACTTCACGTTCCGCTTAACCCGAAAACGCACAACCTGATCCATGGACAAGCCATCGCCCATATGCGCCGCGGTGTGCGCCTGATTTGCGCGGCGCGCGGCGGCGTGATTGATGAAACAGCCCTGCTGTCGGGCTTAGAGTCCGGGCAGGTGGCTGGCGCAGCGTTAGATGTCTTCGAAACCGAGCCGCCGGGCCTGACAGCTTTGGTAGCGCACCCGAATGTAATTGCTACCCCGCATATTGGCGCCCAGACCTCAGAAGCGCAGGTGCGTGCCGCGGCAGATGTTGCCCATGAGATATTAGCCGCATTGAATGGCGATGCCCTGCGTTGGAAGATTGTATAAGCATACCTGCTCAGGCCAGGTGCCTGTGCGGAAAAATGCCTGGATAAAGGGTGATGGGCATCCTTTGTTGAGCGACACTTTTTAAAGGAGTTTTCATGGAAAAGAAGTTGGAAAAATTTAAACAAGCGGTTGCCGAAGTCTTTGATATTTATGCAGCTGCCATGGTTTTGGAATGGGACCAACAAGTTAACATGCCGCCTGGGGGCGCAGAGCAGCGAGGCAACCAAATTGCCACTCTGCAGCGGTTGGTCCATATCAAAACAATTTCGCCTGAATTCAGTAAACTAATGGATGAAGCTGAAAAAGTTGCTGAACAGCTTGACCCGGACTCAGATGACGCCCGCTTGATTGTCGAGGCGCGCCGCTTTTATGATGCCCGTGCTAAAGTTCCGCCTGAATTCACCGCTGAATTTTATAAGGCCATTGCAATTGCATATAGTGTGTGGGAAGAAGCGCGCGCCAAATCGGATTTTGCCAAATTCCAGCCTCATCTGGAGAAAATCGTCGATCTGCGGCGACAATATGCCGAATTCTTCGCCCCCTATGACCATGTTTATGATCCGTTGCTAGAATACTTTGAGCCGGGTATGAAGACTGCCGAGGTGCAAGCCATTTTCGAAGCGCTGCGCCCCCAACAGGTGGAATTGCTCCAGGCCATAGCCGCACAACCTCAGGTAGATGCCTCGTTCTTGCACTTAGCGTATGACGAACAGAAACAGTGGGATTTTGGCGTCGAAGTGATCACGAAATATGGCTACGATTGGAAGCGCGGCCGCCAGGATAAATCGGCCCACCCTTTTACAACCGGCTTCAGCGTCAATGATGTGCGCATTACCACCCGCGTGGACCGTAATTTTTTGCCCAGTGCGCTTTTTGGCACTCTCCACGAATGCGGCCACGCCCTCTACGGCATGGGGATCAACCCGGCCTTCGAACGCACCCCGCTGGCGGATGGCTCCTCGCTGGCTGTACATGAATCGCAATCACGCACCTATGAGAATCTAGTAGGGCGCTCGATGCCTTTCTGGGAGCATTTTTACCCGCGCCTGCAAGAGTTGTTCCCCACGCAGTTGGGCAATGTCGATTTGGGAGCATTCTACAAAGGCATTAACCAGGTCGAACCCTCGCTGATCCGCGTGGAGGCTGATGAAGCCACCTACAACCTGCACATTATGCTGCGCCTGGAACTGGAAATCGCCCTGATGGATGGCTCATTGGCGGTCAAAGATCTGCCCGAAGCCTGGAACAGCCGCATGGAAGAATATCTCGGTGTTACGCCGCCCGACGATGCGCAAGGCGTATTGCAAGATGTTCACTGGTCGAGCGGATATATCGGTTATTTTTCCACGTATGCTCTGGGTAATTTGATCTCGGCGCAATTGTGGGAGAAATTACTCGAAGATATCCCCGATATTGATGACCAGTTCCGGCGGGGCGAATTTGGCAGTCTGTTGGAATGGATGAAATCCAAGATCCACGTTCATGGGAAAAAATTCCCTCCGCAAGAGTTGGTGCAGCGTGTCACCGGTTCGAAGATTGACCCGGCAGCCTATATGCGCTATCTGACTTCGAAATACAGCGAGATTTATGGCCTGTAATTTGAAGACGTAGCACTTGAAGTTGAAAGCGTTTACCCCCCGGTGTGATGCCGGGGGGTATTTTTAAAAACCTTGTTTGGGGAACAAGCAAATTCCACGAAAATGCCCCTCAACTCCCCGCCGAGCCTTGATGGCCTGTGATAGAATCTATCCGCTGATAAATATTCCGAAAGCAGGGGTGGGTGGGGCGTTGCGCGCTCCATCCACCCTTATTTTCGGGGCAACTCCTGAAGAGTTGTTCGAAAAGGAGCGCGATCATCGTTAATAGACGTGCTCTTCAGATACCACCCATAGAAGGCTTCCATGTCACGTATCCTTTTCATCGACGACGACTTTTTCACGTTAGAGACGTACCAAAAAATCGTATCGTTCTTAGGCCATGAAGCTATCGTAGCAGAGACGGGAGCAGATGCTCTGGAGTTGGCTCAAAAGGGGGGCTTTGATTTGATTGTCTTAGATCGGCAATTACCCGATATGGATGGCTTTCAAATCCTGCAACAGTTGCGCTCCACCGAAAAAGCGTTATTGATCCCGGTTGTTATGGTTTCGGCCAGTCACAGTGTTTTTGCCAAACGGGCAATCGCCGAGGGGGCGCAAGAGTTCATTTGCAAACCGCTCTTAACCGATGATCTAAAAAACCTGATTGATCGATATTCATCCTGATGTTATGCATCGACGTTTCGTTGTACTCTTAATCCTGCTAATGTGGGTAGGCCTGAGCGGGTGTGCCGGTTTTGGCGCTGGCTTGGAATTGCCCACATTGATCCCTACTGAATATGTTCCAACTGTCATTGCGATGACGGCGCAAGCCATGGTCACGCCCACGCAAACCCCCGCGCCAATTGACAATGCCCTGACAGTTGAGGCCACCGTTGCCGTTGAAGAATGGCCGCCGACAGCCTCGCTCACCCCTGAAAATCTGTCGGCAATCACACCTTCACCGGCATCTCCGGTAATCATCCCCGAGGCCGATATTCAAATCATACGTCCTGGCCCGCTTTCGAAAATTGTCTCTCCGACAACGCTGTTCATGTATGTCATCCCCGGCGCTGAGCGCCGCGCTCAGGTAGAACTTTGGGGGGAAGACGGCCATTTGATTTACCGGAAAATTTTCACTTTCAATTCGATCAACTTGCACACCAGCGTATTGAAAGATTTTGGTTTTGAAACCGCCGGTGTGGCAGAGACAGGCCGCCTGGTCGTGCAAACGCAAGATGACTATGGGCGGGTAATGGCCCTCGCATCGGTAGATTTGATCTTGCTGGCAGAGGGTGAAGCGGATATTAACCTGGCGCACGATGTCCTGGCCCCCATTGTGATTCAGCAGCCTGAAGCAGAAGTACTCATTCAAGGGGGGACTCTGACAGTCTCGGGGTTGGTGCGCACCACTGGAGAACAGCCCCTGTTGGTTGAGTTGATTGCCACCGATGGGCGCGTCGTTGGCTCGCGGTTGGCGGGGGTGACACCCACCCAAACCGGAGAGCATCACCCCTTTTCGGTCGAGATTCCCTATCAGGTAGATGCCCCGACCTGGGTGCGGGTCACCATCTCAGCGCGCGGCGGCAGTCAGCCGGGGCCGATCAATATCAAAACAGTCGAAATACTATTAAGTCCCTGATTCTTAATCCGCCTAAATTTAATCGAATCACTCGGGCAGGTTTTTAAGTAATAATGGTAGGACTTACGCAGTCATTGAAAATTTACCGAAAAATAGGGGTGTGTGGGGTGCGGAGCACCCCACACACCCCTATTTTTCGGACTTTCCTCTCGCAAGTGCGTAACTCCTAAATGGAAAGTATTTGTATGATGCCGATATTTACGCACTGTTGAAAAACACCTTATTACGCAGGTCTTGACAAATTGGATAAAGCGGCTACAATTTGTCTCAAGTTTTTCATAAAAATTGATCGTATTCAATCAAGATAGGAGTTACGCACACCCTTATTTTCGGTATATCTTTCATCGAACTGCGTAAGTTCTACAAGAGTAAAAAATGAACCAATCTTGCATCTGTATGGGGCGGGGATCGTAGCACTACCTTCCTCGTTACAGTATTCGAAACACTTTTTACGGCCAATAGACTGACGAAGGGTAGTTGCGACCCCGCAAGCTCAAAGTAATGAACTTTGTAGCAGCGAGTCCGCTGCCCTTTTCTTTTTGTCTGTTGGCCGTTGTTTTTTATCGAATTTTAGATTGACGATTACCTGGTAATTGTCAATCTTTAAAAGGAGCATTATGACCACCCAGGTCACCACCTTCGAAACGCCCACAGTTACAACTGTGCCTCCGGGTATGGAGGGCATGCCGCTTATCAAAGCTGTGGGTAACACCCCCTTGCTGCCCTTACGCCGCATCACCGCCGATATTTTGCCCACCGTCAAAGTGTATGCCAAAGCCGAGTGGTTCAACCCCGGCGGATCGGTCAAAGACCGCCCGGCGTTTAATATCATTCGGTCGGCGCTTTTCGAGGGCCATCTGCTGCCGGGGATGCGCCTGCTCGATTCGACTTCGGGCAATATGGGCATTGCTTACGCGACCTTCGGCGCGGCGCTGGATATTAAAGTCACTTTAGCCATGCCCAGTAACGCCAGCCCGGAGCGGGTTGCCATTTTGCGGGCGTTGGGTGCCGAAATTGTTTTTACCGACCCACTTGAAGGCTCCGATGGCGCTATCCGAGTTGCCCGCCAGATGGCTGCCGAGCGGCCTGATTTATATTTCTATGCCAATCAGTACGATAACCTTGCCAACTGGCAGGCCCATTATCGTGGCACTGGCCCCGAAATCGTAGCTCAAACCTCGGGTGCAGTCACCCACTTTGTGGCCGGGCTGGGAACCTCCGGCACGCTCACGGGTGTGTCACGTTATCTCCGGGAGTATAATCCTCATATCCAAATCATCGCCGCACAGCCCGATTCTCCCTTTCATGGCCTGGAGGGGCTTAAGCACATGCCCACGGCCATTCAGCCGGGCATTTTCGATCCCGGCCTTCCCGACCGCACGCTGGAAATTCCAACCGAGGCGGCCCACGCGATGGTGCGGCGCCTGGCGCGCCAGGAGGGCTACTTTGTGGGCATTTCTTCGGGGGCGGCAGCGGTGGCAGCTTTGCAAATTGCCGAACAACTCGACTCCGGTGTAGTCGTCACCGTTTTCCCCGATGCGGGGTATAAATATCTCAGCGATGAAACCTTATGGGTTGAAAATTGAAGGGGAAACTTTCATCTTTCAACCTGTCACCTTAGTGCCGGAATGACCATGACCTTAGCAATTACAAATCAAGTATTGGATGAAATCAATGCCCATTTGGAATCGGCCTACCCCGAGGAGGGAGCCGGTTTTCTGCTGGGACATTCCGACGAGGCCCGGCGCGAGGTGACAGCTATTTTGGCTTTACCCAACGCCGGTGTAAATTCTGCCCGTCATAACCGCTACCTGTTGACGCCCCAAGATATGCTGCGTGCCGAAGATGAAGCCGAGCGCCAGGGCTTAGACCTGATTGGCGTGTTCCACTCGCACCCTGACTGCCCCAATGTGCCTTCCGAGTTCGACCGTCAGTGGGCTATGCCCTGGTTTTCCTACATCATCACCCGCGTCGATGAAGGTCGCGCCGTACATTCACGCTCATGGCGTCTGAGCGATGATCGTGAAAACTTTCGTGAAGAAGAAATTTGTATCGGTTGAAAGTTATCTTGGTAAAGCCAACCATCAACACTCAAACGGCAACTTATAATTCAAAGGAAAAAATATGCCTGTATTAAAACTCCCTACCCCTCTGCGTCCCTATGCGGACGGACAGAGTAAAATAGAAGTGCAAGGACACAACGTAGCCGAAGCATTGAACGACCTGGTGCGGCAGCATCCATCATTGCAGAAACACATCTTTTCGGAGGCCGGTGACTTGCGCCCTTTCGTGAACCTGTTCCTCGGTGAAGAAGATGTGCGCCATTTGCAAGGCGTTAAAACCGAGCTTGGCGAAGACGATGTACTACGAATTATCCCCTCCATCGCGGGCGGGTGAGGTAGTTGAAATTTAGCAAGTAAAAGGTTGAAAGTTCTATATATCCGCCAACCTTCAACTTGCAACCTGTAACCGATTATGAAACTCACACACGACGAAATATTCCGCTACTCACGTCACTTACTCATCCCAGAAGTTGGGCTGGAAGGACAGGAGAAGCTAAAGGCTGCTTCTGTTCTGGTCATCGGCACTGGCGGACTGGGTTCGCCGATAGCGCTCTACCTGGCCGCCGCTGGGATCGGGCGCATTGGCTTGGTCGATTATGACGTGGTCGACTTCTCGAACTTGCAGCGTCAAGTCATTCATGGCGAATCGACGCTGGGCAAGTTGAAGGTTGAATCGGCCCGCAGCCGCATGCTCGATATCAACCCCGATATTCAAGTAGATATCTACAACGAGATGTTCACCTCGGCGAATGCATTCCGCATTGCCGAACCTTACGATGTTATTATTGACGGCACCGATAATTTCCCCACTCGCTACCTGACAAATGACCTGTGCGTGCTGACCGGCAAGCCCAACGTCTACGGTTCGATCTTCCGTTTCGACGGGCAGGCCAGCGTTTTCAACGCCGGGGACGATAGCCCCTGTTACCGTTGCTTGTTCCCCGAGCCGCCCCCGCCAGGGCTGGTGCCCTCCTGCGCTGAAGGTGGTGTGCTGGGCATTCTTCCGGGGACGATTGGCAGCATTCAGGCCACCGAGGCGATTAAGTTGATCTTGGGGATCGGTGACTCACTCAGCGGTAAACTGCTGTTATATAACGCCCTGGATATGAGTTTTGATTTCGTCCGCCTGCGCAAGAACCCCAATTGTAAAGTCTGCGGAAAAACCCCAGAAGTTACCGAGTTGATCGACTACGAGCAGTTCTGCGGCATGCCCGCTAACGATCATGACGCCGGATCCGCAGGTGATGAGTGGGATATTTCGGCCACCGAGTTAAAAACGCGCCTCGATGCTGGTGATGCGCTGCATCTGATTGATGTGCGTGAACCGCATGAATTGGCAATATCGCAGTTGCCGGGAGCCAACCTGATTCCTTTAGGACAGTTGGCTGCCCGTATGCATGAATTGGACAGCGCCGATGAGATTGTACTCTTCTGCAAAGTGGGGACGCGCTCGGTACGTGCCCTTGAAGTTCTCGTCAGCGCTGGATTCCGCAAGATCAAAAATTTAGAAGGCGGCATCAATGCCTGGGCTGAGGAAGTTGATCCAAGTTTGCCCATCTATTAATGTTGGCAAGTTAGCAGGTTTACAGGTTGAAGTATTTCAACTTGCCAGCCTGCTAACCTGCCAACATACCAACTCGCAAACAGTGTGATGAACCAAAATACGCTTGAAAACCTGCTCACGAACTTGCCCCTCGGCGGCATTCGCTATTTCGACTCACTTGGCTCAACGAATGATGAAGCCGCGCGCTGGGCTGCTGAGGGCGCTGCGGATCTTTCACTGGTCGTCGCCGATGAGCAAACTGCCGGGCGCGGGCGCGGTGAGCGTCATTGGTTTACCCCGCCGGGGTCGGCGTTGGCTTTCAGTCTGATTCTGCGTCCATCCATTCTCGAAGACGAAGCCTACATCACCCCTATTACCGGCCTGGGAGCATTGGCCGTATGCCGTGTTTTGCAGCAACATTATCAGCTCCCGGCAGAAATCAAATGGCCCAATGATGTTCTCTTAACCGGGCGTAAAACTTGTGGCGTGTTGGCAGAAGCATCCTGGATTGGTGACACATTGCAGGCCGTAATTTTAGGGATTGGCATTAATGTTGCACCTTCTTCTGTACCGCCGGAAAACTGGCCGGGGCATCACCAACACCCCTTTGCGGCAACCAGCGTAGAGCATGTGTTGGGAAAGCCGGTAGAGCGCACGGCATTGCTCCGGGCGGTCTTGCACGAATTGACCCTATGGTATCCGCGCCTGGCGGAGCCGGAATTTGTGCGAGAGTGGGATGCGAACCTGGCACTGCGCGGGGAATGGGCGCTGGTTTTTCCCTCGGAGGCAGAAGCGCTGGAAGCTCGCATCATCAACTTGAACATCGATGGTTCTTTGAATATCAGGCTCCGTACCGGGGAACAACGCGCCCTCCAGGTTGGTGAAATCCACCTGCGCCCCGTTGACAGTTCCCCAAAATGAGCTAAACTATCGAATAAGGAAACCTGACCGGGAGGCAGACCATGCTCGATGACCTACGTGAACAAGCGGATAATGGTTTATTCTTAGACGACACTGAGGATATTTTTGGGTTTGAAGACACGGCTCCAAAACAAACCCTGTTTTTAGGGATGACCGCCGTTCAGCGGTTTGTGATTGCTGTAATGGCGATGATGATGGTCTGTATTTTGAGTTCGTTTTGTTTGCTGCTTACAGAGAAGATTTATCTCCCTTTCTTGTAGCTGCCACAATTTTAAATTCAAAGCCGACTACCGTTTGATCGGATAGTCGGCTTTTTTTGTTGCAGGATGGCACTCAGTCCACTGCGCCAGCTTTTCGTAAGTCGGCTGCGGCGAAGCGGGCCAGTGAAGCCACGCTATCATCCGATTCCAGATTCATAATCTGGACACCGCGAGTAGCCCGCCCGATCTGTGAAATAGTATCGGCTTTGGTGCGTAGCACGATACCGTTTGCCGAGATTAGGGTGATTAAATCTTCTTTGGGTTGAATGACGCGCACGGCTGTGATTAGGCCAATTTGGTTTAGAGCATTCCTGTCAATGGTGAGAATGCCCATTGTGGCGCGCCCTTTAGGGGTGTATTCTTCTAGCGATGTGCGTTTGCCATACCCTCGGGTTGTCACCACGAGCAGATCTGCTCCGGGTTCAATAACATCCATGCCTACGACTTGGTCGTTGCCGCGCAATTTGATGGCGTTGACCCCTTGGGCAGGCCGCCCCATGGGGCGTAACTCAGATTCATGGAAACGCAAGGCCTGGCCGTGTTGGGTAACAATGATGAGTTCTTCGTCGCCGCGGGTTACACGCACCCAGCCCAACTCATCGTCATCGGCCAATCCCATAGCAATCAACCCGGAAGGGCGCACGGCGGCGAATTCGGCCAGGGCTACCCGTTTGATCTTGCCCTGACGGGTGACCATTGTGCAATATTCGGCAGCCTCGAAATCGGGAACAGAAACGGTAGCCGTGATGGTTTCGTTGGGGGCCAGCGCAAGCACGTTGACAATCGAAATCCCTTTGGCTGTGCGACCGGCATCGGGGATCTGGTAGGCTTTTTCAGAATATACTTTGCCGCGATCAGAGAAGAACAGGATCGTATCAAAGGTGCGAGCGGGGAAAAGCATGACAACTTCGTCTTCTTGGCGGGTAGTGTGGCCGATCACGCCGCGCCCGCCGCGCCGTTGAGAACGATAGGTTTGCGCGCTCACGCGTTTTACATAGCCGCGCTCGGTAATGCTGACAAGCACAGCTTCGTCGGCGATCAGGTCTTCATCACTGAGGTCGCCGCTGGCTTCGGCGACAATCTGTGTGCGGCGTTCGTCGCTATATTTTCCCGACAACTCATTCAGGTCACCCTGGATGAGAATTAGCATCTTGTTCGGATGTGCCAGTAAATCTTCCAGGTAGGCGATGCGATCAAGTAGTTCTTTGTGTTCGGCTTCGATCTTTTGGCGTTCCAGGGCCACCAGGCGGCGCAACTGCATATCGAGGATCGCCTGAGCCTGGCGGTCGCTGAAGCCAAAACGGATGATTAAGCGTTCTTTTGCCGTATCTACATCGGGCGACTTACGAATGGTTTGCACGACTTCGTCGAGATTCGCCAGGGCAATCAGCAAACCCTCTAGAATGTGGGCGCGCTGGCGGGCTTTTTCCAACTCGAACTGACTGCGGCGGGTGATGACTTCTAAGCGGTGCTCAACATAATGATGTAAGGCTCGTTTAAGCGAGAGCAGGCGCGGTTCACCATCCACCAGCGCCAGCATTTGGACACCAAATGTAGATTGCAGTGGCGTGTATTTATAGAGTTGATTAAGCACCTTACGAGGGTGGGCGGTCCGTTTTAGCTCGATGATGATCCGCATACCCTGACGGTCCGATTCGTCTCGCAGATCGGAGATTTCGTCGAGTTTGCCTTCGCGGGCGAGTTTGGCAATGCGCTCAATCAGGGTGGTCTTGTTGAGCTGGTAGGGGATTTCGGTGATAACGATATGGTGACGGTTGCGGGCAGTTTCTTCGATAAAAGCCTTGCCGCGCAAAATGATGCGCCCCCGGCCTGTACTGTAAGCCTGGCGGATGCCCTCGTCTCCGACGATCACGCCACCGGTGGGGAAGTCGGGGCCGGGTAAGTAGGGCAGCAGATCTTCGATGGTGACATCGTCTATTTGCTCATAGTGATCGATGATATAGTTCAGCGCTGCAACTAGTTCGCCCATATTGTGAGGGGGGATATTGGTCGCCATGCCAACAGCGATGCCCGAAGCCCCGTTTAGCAGCAGGTTGGGTAGTCTGGCGGGAAGTACCGTTGGTTCTTGCAGTGAGCCGTCGAAATTATCTGTAAAATTTACGGTGTCTTTGTCAATGTCAATGAGCATTTCTTCGGCCAGGCGGCCCATACGGGCCTCGGTATAACGCATGGCGGCGGGCGAGTCGCCGTCAATGGAGCCGAAGTTACCCTGCCCGTTAACCAGGGTGTAGCGCATGGAAAAATCTTGGGCCATACGGGCCATCGACTCGTAAACTGCCGAGTCGCCATGCGGATGATATTTGCCCAATACTTCACCGACAATACGAGCCGATTTCTTATGTGAGCCATTGGCGCGAATACCCATATCGTGCATGGAGTAGAGAATGCGGCGGTGGACAGGCTTGAGGCCGTCACGCGCATCAGGGAGGGCGCGGGCTACAATTACGCTCATGGCATAGTCTAGATAAGCCGAGCGCATTTGCTGGTTAATATCTACGGAACGAATCGTACCTAATTCCATGAATTGTTGTCCTCGATTGGTTTCTCACGAAAAAAATGTGTGCTCTCCCGAAGGAACGCACACATTTAATTATACCGCGACTGGGTTTGGATGGGGTAAGAGGTTCTTCTTTAGAAACTCACGTTGCCGCCTATCCTGTTGGCCTGCCTTTAACTAGGCTACGCCTGGCAGGTTGCGGCTCAAGGCGGCAACTTAGGCGATTGCTGAGGGTGGATAAGAAAAAGCCGCTCTTCTTCTGAAAGAGCGGCTTTTTTCAGCAATGCGTGAGGGGCTTACAGGCTCTTGAGATATTCGTCAATTGCCCAGGCTGCTTTTCGTCCGCCGACCATAGCAGTGACAACCAGGTCGGGGCCTGTGGCGGCATCACCGCCGGAATAGACGCCAGGGCGGGAAGTTGCACCGGTTTCGGAATCGATGGTGATCAAGCCCCAGTTATGGGTTTCAAGACCGGGGGTAGTTTTTCCAATGGTCTCATCGGGCCAGTAGCCTAGTGCCAGGACAGCGGTATCGGCCTCGATAATGAAATTAGAACCCTCGACCTTGACAGGGCGGCGACGTCCTGATTCATCCGGCTCGCCTAATTCCATTTGCAAGCATTCAACAGCGGCCAGCCGTCCATCTTCGCCAGCGATGAACTTGATCGGCTGGGTGAGGAATTTATAATCTGCCCCTTCTTCGATAGCCAGTTTGCGGTCTTTTTCCCCGCCGGGCATTTCATTGAGGGTGCGGCGGTAGAGACAGGTAACCTCTTTAGCGCCCAGGCGTAGTGCCGAGCGGAGTGAATCGGAGGCGGTATCTCCGCCGCCTACCACGACAACTTTTTCGCCAAGATCGAGATGTTCTTTCATGTTTTCGGGCAACAAGCTGCCGCGTACGTTGGTCCGAATTAAGAATTCGGTGGCGAGATGAACACCTGGGAGATCAACGCCTTCGGCCTTAAGCGGGGCATCGATTTGTGAACCAATACCAATAAAAACAGCATCGTATCCTTCTGCCATGAGGTCGTCTATGGTTTTGTCCTTCCCAACAAATACGCCATATTCAAAATTGACACCGGCTTTTTCTAGGTCATGAACGGACGTGAAAACGACATCTTTAGGCAATTTGAAATTGGGGATACCATAGGTCAGCAAGCCGCCACCGGCGGGCAAGGCCTCGAAAATTGTGACGCTGTGACCAAGTTGCACCAATTGGTCTGCGCAACCAATGCCCGCAGGACCGGCTCCGATGATCGCAACTTTCTTGCCCGTGGGTTCGCCAACCGGAATTTGATACCCGGCGTTTTCCCGCTCGTAGTCCATGGCAAAGGTCTCTAATGCACCGGTAATCACGGTGTCCCCAGATTTTCCGACAACGCAAGCGCCTTCGCAGAGTTGCTCATGTGGGCAAACCCGGCTGCAAATTTCCGGGAGCGAACTGGTTTGGCGATATAGTTTTGCGGCTTCCAGAAATTCGCCTTGCTCAATAAGCCACATGGCTGAGGGAATATCGTTGTGTGTTGGGCATGCCAAAACGCAAGCAGCAGGGTCGGGGCAGTGAATGCAGCGCGAGGCGGCATATTGAGCACATTCAGCGGTTAGGGGGATAACGACATCATCAAAATCACCTACGCGTTCTTGGGGGGCGCGCAGTGATAGACCATCGCACGTTGTTCTGGCGCGTGACTTGCGATCGATTTCCAGAAATTCGCTAGGAACTGCTTGTGTCATGCTTATGCCTCCAACATCTTACCTATTAAGTCTAGATCAGATATTATCGAGTAAACTGGTTTGATTTTAGTTCCAGATGTCATGAGTTTAAGATCTATATGTCACTCCGTATTGTGACAGATAACACAAATGAGATGGGGTTTCAAAAACCCTGTTTTGGGCATGTCTTATCTTGACAGGGTGGCTATTCGCCGTATAATTCTGTTCGTTTACTTAGTTAAGCTAACTAATTGATGCTGCTCATTTTGTCACGCGTAGATATCTTGGGATTTGCGCACTTGTGTAGGAAAAGCCCGAAATAGGGGTGTGTAAATCCTATCTATTGCCTCAATATTAAGTCTGATGATTGATCCTATTTCACCCGAAACCCGCATCGAGGCCTTGTTGCGCCGCCTGACAGCCTTGCGTTTGATGCGCCCTCCCAAAAATTGTGAACTTTCACCACCTATGGTGGGCATCTTGTATTGGGTTTTTCAATCGCCGGGAAGTGGTGTGCAAGAACTTGCTGAAGGTTTGCAGGTGACGCCCCCGACAATTAGTGTAGCAGTGCGCCGCCTGACGCGCGAAGGCTGGCTCGAGCGGCGGCACAATCCAAAAGACCGCCGGGCCAAGCCCCTTTACTTGACCGCTAAGAGTGAAACTCTGTTGAGTGAACTGCGTATATATCATAACCAGGTTTTAAAGGCCTTCTTGTCGGGCCTGACATTAGATGAACAAGAACACTTTTTACAGCTCTTTGAGCGGGCCTTAAGCGCTGTTGAAGAATCGTTTCGTGAGGATGCATGACGACGTTTAGCAATTTGCGTACTGTCTATAAACTGGGTCTGGCGCTGTTGGTTGTTGGATTAATTGGCGCTGGAATTATGCTGCTCGGAGGCCGCGCACGGCGTCAGCAGGCGGCCATGATGGATCGTTTGGTCACTATCCCTGTGGAGCGCGGGAATCTGCTGGCCTATGTTGAAGCTGAAGGCACTGTCCGGTCGGCGCAGAGCGCGTTATTAGACTGGGCAATCTCTGGTGAGGTGGCTGATGTCTATTACCAGGTGGGGGAGACGGTTGTTGTTGGAGATGTACTGGCTACGCTGGCCGAAAATTCGTTGCCGCAAAGTACTATTTTGGCACAGGCCGATTTGATCGACGCGCAAAAATCTCTCGAGGATTTACTTCACTCACAGACCCAACAAGCCCAGGCATTCAAAGCCCTCGAAGATGCCCGACAAGCCCTCGAAGATGCCCGGCAGCCACAAACAACCCAGGCTCAGGCCCTGGCGTATCTTGCTGAGGCCCAGCGTACACTCGAAACGGCCCAACGCCATTGGGATATTCTGACCACGCCGCCTTCAGAAGCCAGCCTTCAGCAGATGCGTGCCAATATCTTGTTGACCGAGGATTCCCTCCAGCAAATTGAAAAAGATCTTGTCAGCGCTGAAAAACAACTCAATCGGAATTGGTATCTCCCCTTCGAGAGTTTGATCCTGTATAAGCAGATCTACACCAACCTCAGTGTTCAGTATGCCCAAACGCAAGGCCGCTATGAAGATTTGAATAATCGCTATGCAGAATTGCTAGCGCCACCCGACCCGGTAGATGTCGCTGTGGCCGAAGCAGCGCTGGCGGCTGCAACGGCGCAGTTGGCCGATGCTCAGCGCCAGTGGGGGCGCGTTAAAGATGGCCCGACGCCGGCAGAAATTGCCTTGCTAGAAGCCCAAATTGCCGACGCACAGCGCGAGTGGGAACGTCTCAAAGATGGCCCAACCTCCGAAGACATTGTCGCGGCTCAGGCGCATGTGGCTGCCGCACAAGCGGCCTTAAACAGCGCCAGTGTAAAGGCCCCCTTCTCAGGAATGCTGACCCAAGTTCATGCACAGACGGGCGACCAGGTGCAGTTGGGGATGCCGGCCTTCCGGCTGGATGATTTCACCCGCATGCTGGTTGATGTGCAAGTATCCGAGTTAGACATTAACCGCATTGCCAACGGGCAAAATGTGATCTTGGTTTTTGAATCTCTTGTGGCGAATGAATATCAGGGTCTGGTGGTGGCCGTTTCTCCGGTGGGGGTGGAAACAGCCGGAGTGGTTGAGTTTGAAGTAATTGTAGAATTATCGAATGCGGATGAAGCCATTCGTCCTGGGATGACGGCTTCTGTGGCGATTGAGATTGGTCGTGTTGAAGACGCTTTGCTGGTGCCGAACCAGGCGCTGCGCTCATTGGACGGCCAGCGGGTGGTGTATGTCTTTGGGGAGGCGATCAACCCTGAAGGGGGCGCGAACAACCTTCCCGAAGGGTGGTTCCCCATTTTTGGCGGAGATCCGCTTTCGGGGGCAGTTTATCCGCTGCCGGTTGAGATCGGAATTTCATCGAACGAATATAGCGAAATTAGCGTGGGCGACCTGCGCGAGGGCGATGAGATCATCCTCAACCCCCCCAGCGAATTGATAGAGTCGCCCTAGTTGTACCGCAGTGTTTTTGGTAGAAGGAGTATAAAACCTATGAAACGTATCATCATTATTGTCGTCATCGTCGCCGTTTTAATCGGTGCTGTGATCGGCTGGCGGAGTTATAGCGCCACACAGGCCCGGCAGGCCCTGTTAGAAAGTTTGCAGACCGCAACGCTCGAAGAGGGCACCCTTGTGGCGACGATTGGCGCAACCGGGAGCGTGCGCTCTAATCAGAGCGCACAACTTTCTTGGAAGACCTCGGGCACAGTCGAACAGGTTCATGCCCAAGTTGGCGATGCCGTTACCGTTGGTATGGCCTTGGCGTCTTTGCAACAAACATCCTTGTCGCAGGCGGTTATCCTGGCAGAGGCTGATCTGGTCAGCGCACAAAAAGCCCTGGATGACCTGCGTAATTCCGATGTGCAGCGCGCCGAAGCTATGCAGGCTGTTGAAGATGCCGAGCAAGCCCTCGAAGACCTTTTGAATCCCGAACTGCGGCAAGCACAGGCTTTGCAGGCCATTGCCGATGCCGAACAAGCTGTGGATACGGCAGAGCGTATATTGCGCAATGTGCAATCCACCGCCGGTCAGGCCGATATTGATAAAGCTGAAGCGGAAGTGGTGCTGCTCAGAGATCGGTTAGAAAAAGCCGAAGACGATTTTGCCCCGTACGCAGACCGCCCCGAGAGTGATTTGGAGCGGGCGAATTTTCAGAGCGCTCTTGCTGAATCCCAACAGAATTATGATGCCGCGGTGCGCCAATTGAATGCGCTGAAAAGCACCGGCACCGAGATCGATATTGCCGAGGCGCAGGCCGATTTGGCTGTGGCGCAGGCGCAGTTGATTGATGCACAGCGCGAGTATGAACGCATCAAAGATGGGCCATCGGTAGCAGAAATTGCCTTGTACGAAGCACAACTGGCCGATGCGCAGCGCGAATGGGAGCGCGTCAAAAATGGGCCTTCAGCGGATGATATTGCCGCCGCCGAAGCTCGTGTGGCTGCCGCCGAGGCTACCCTGGCTCAGGCGTATATTCGGGCGCCTTTTGATGGGGTTGTGACTGTCGTGGAGAGCAAACCCGGCGATCAAGTAGACCCCGGTGTGTTGGCATTCCGCGTCGATGATTATTCGCGTTTGCTGGTGGATTTGGATGTCTCGGAAGTGGATATTAACAAAATTGCCGTCGGTCAGGAAGTGACGATGAGTTTCGACGCCGTGCTGGCGAAAGAATATCGAGGTGAAGTTGTCGAAGTGGCCCTGGTGGGCAGCGAAGAGCAGGGCGTGGTCAATTTTACGGTAACGGTCGAGTTGCTGGACGCAGATCAAGATATTCGTCCGGGGATGACTTCGGCAGTCAATATTGTCATCCGCCAATTAGAAGCCGCACTCTTGATTCCGAACCGGGCTGTGCGTGTGGTAGATCAAGAGCGAGTGGTGTTTATCTTGCTTCCAGATGGCAGTGTTGAGAAGATTGCCATTACATTGGGCGCTTCGTCCGATACCTATAGTGAGATCACTGAAGGGGATATTCGGGTTGGTGATGAGATTGTGCTTAATCCTCCCCGAGAACTCACCGAGAATGGCGCCACTTTTGGCCCCCCAGGTGGGCGCCCGCCGCATTAATCCGGCGCATCTACAAAGGAGCAAATCGTATGACGGAATGGGTTGTAAATGCTCGTGAGGTAACCAAAGTGTACACCATGGGCGATGTCGAAGTCCACGCACTGCGCGGGTTATCGATGACAATTGCCTCCGGCGAAGTGATTTCAATTATGGGGCCTTCGGGTTCGGGAAAATCCACGCTGATGAATATCCTCGGTTGTTTAGACCGCCCCACAGCGGGTGATTACTGGCTGGATGCCGAGAGCGTGGCCGAGTTAAGTGACGATCAGTTGGCCGATATTCGCAACCGCAAGGTCGGCTTTGTTTTTCAGAGCTTTAACCTGCTGCCGCGCGCCACTGCTTTGACCAATGTCGAATTGCCGCTGCGTTATGCCCGCAATGGCAAAAATCGCCGCCAGCGGGCGCAGGCCGCCCTGGAAGCGGTTGGCCTGGCAGACCGCATGACGCACCGCCCTAACGAGCTTTCGGGCGGGCAGCAACAGCGCGTGGCAATTGCCCGCGCTATTGTCAATGAGCCTTCGATTGTCATGGCCGATGAGCCAACCGGAAACCTGGATACAGTCTCCGGGGAGGCGATTATGGAGTTGCTGCTCAACTTGAATAGAGAACGAGGCACGACCCTCATCATTGTGACGCATGACCCTGAGATTGCCGAACTCACTCAGCGGGTGGTGCGCATCCTTGATGGTAAAGTGGTGGAGGCGTAACCTATGAACTTTTGGCAATCATTTATCGAAGCGCTCGATAGCCTGGTTTCAAACAAGCTGCGTTCGGGTTTGACAATCTTAGGTATTGTAATCGGCGTTGGAGCCGTGATCGCCATGCTGGCGATTGGCACCGGAGCCGAAAACTCGATCACCGGTGAAATTCAGGGCATTGGTACAAACTTGCTCTTTGTGTTTCGCGGCGGCTCAGAAGATGTCCGCAACCCGGAGCCACTTACCCTGGGCGATGCTGAAGCCATCGCAGATCCATTTGCCGCGCCCTCGGTAGCGGGTGTGGCGCCCATATTGCAGGGCAATGCTGAAATCAGCTATTCTGGTGAGAGTGTTGTGACGACTGTAAATGGGGTCACTCCGGACTACGAAATAGTGCGCAACTATCATGTCACCGAAGGCGAATTTATTTCCGAAGCACATATGCTGGGCCGCTCGGCGGTGGTGATTTTGGGTGTCGATGTAGCTGAAGAACTTTTTGGCCGCAAAGCCGGGCTGGTCGGTGAGACGGTGCGCATTGAAGGGCAGCCGTTTCGGGTGATTGGTGTGCTTGAAGAAAAAGGCGGCGGTTCTTTTGGCAGCGAAGACGATCAGATGATTGTTCCACTTACAACGGCCCAAGCCCGCCTGATTCGCCGTTCCACGCGCGATCGTGTGGATGTGATTTTTGTGGGTGCAGTCAGCGCGGATCTGGTGCCTCAGGCATCCGATGAAATTGCTCAAATTTTGCGCACTCGCCACCGCACCGAGATCGGGCAAGATGACTTCACCATTTACAGCCAGCAAGATTTTCTGGATGTGGCCTCCTCGATTACCGGGATTTTAACGGTCTTCTTGGGCGGCATAGCTGGCATCTCGCTGTTGGTGGGTGGCATCGGCATTATGAATATTATGTTGGTCTCGGTGGTAGAGCGCACCCGTGAGATCGGTTTGCGCAAAGCCATGGGTGCTCGTAAAATGGACATTTTGGTGCAGTTCCTGACCGAGTCGGTTTTGTTGAGTTTGTTTGGGGGCATTGTGGGCATTGGCCTGGGGTGGTTGATTTCAGCCATCGTTGGGCAAATTGCGGCAGCCAATGATGCCAATATTATCCCGGTGATCGGTGTGAATGCCGTGTTGTTGGCGACCCTGTTCTCTGCTGCTGTGGGCGTTTTCTTTGGCCTATATCCCGCGAATCGGGCTGCCAGCCTGGAGCCAGTAGAAGCGTTGCGCTACGAGTAGTAAGTGTTTAGTAAATTTTTTCGGTAGATCCAGAAAATAGCTGAGGTTTCGTTTCGTGCGGAAATTTCCAAAACGGCTTTACTCAGGCCTGCGAGAGTTCTGGGCAGATGTTGAATATATTATCGCCCGCCGCCCATTGATGCGTAAAACAATGCGCGGCGGGCTGGTTTCATTTGCATTCCGCGAGCGATTGATGGTGGTTGTCACACAGGTAAATGGGTGTCGTTATTGCCGCTATTTTCACACGCAAGAGGCAATCAGGGCCGGGCTATCTTCTGATGAATTGCGATCCTTGCTGGCGGGCGAAATTTCCCTCGACACACCGGATGACGAACTGCCCGCGTTAACCTACGCACAACACTGGGCAGAGAGTAATGCGCAGCCAGATCAGCAAGCCATCGAAAGACTTAAAGCGGTCTATGGCGAAGAAAGAACACAAGCCATCCATCTTGTATTGCGGATGATTAGGGTGGGAAATTTGTTGGGCAACAGCTGGGATTACGCGCTCTTTCGAGTTTCGTTTGGCCGCTTGGGTGGTGATAAGGCCTGACGAACACGGCCCCACTCAAACCTCGCGGGGAGATCCACCAAGGGGCAGACACGGCTTTCTTAAATTTGTGCTATACCAGAAATTTACCGCAGAGAACGCCGGGTTCGCTGAGTTTTTTAAATTTTTCTCTGCGTTCTTTGCGCTCTCAGCGGTAAAAGCGCTTTTCGTTTCGACTTTAAGAAAGCCCTGAAGGGGCAGATCAATCCAGTTGCGTTCTGGCGTATCCTTATATATACTTGATTCCACAGCAGCCTATTGTAAATTGGGTAGATCAGCACTTCTGGTTCTGTGCAGTAGCGCTGTGATCAATGCTTCTAGGGAGATGAGAACATGAGTATATGGGGCTATATTGTTAGCAGTGTGGTAATTGGCGGATTCACATACATGATGGTGAAGTTTCCACAGTATGCATCATCCCGCGACCGCTTACGCTGGCAACGCAAAACACAAAAAAATGCGCAGAAGGCGCTGGCGAAAGATGCCATTACCCCCTCGGCTGCTTTCGAGATAATGACGCACCCTGGTTACGGCATCCAGCGCGAAGAGGTCGCGGGGTTTGATGTCCCAACAGATGATGATGAAATTTGGCAAGGTCGCGGAATTGCCTTCGGTGGATGGAACGCGGCAGCTTTTGTTTCCGTGGCTTTTTGGGTATTCTTCACTGTCGTTGGTCTGCTGACCCTGTTGTTTGTGAGTATGTATGCAATCATCGGTATGCTAGATGCAGCCTGGGTTGAATTAATGTGGGGGATATTCCTTGGCGTATCCTTTATTGGTGCAGTTGTGTTTTTTGGCCGCTTCACCTGGCGGGTGCTAAAAACCACCCTGAAAATGATGAAATATAAATAGCCGAACTTGGTAAACTTGTATCGAAATTAATGGAGTACTCATGGAATCGAAATTTGTAAACGGCGCACCTGCCGCCATTGGCCCCTATTGCCACGCCATGAAATCTGGAAATTTGGTGTTCTGTTCTGGACAGACACCGCTTGACCCCCAGACCATGCAGCTGGTGGGAGATGAGATTGGCGCACAAACGCGACAGGCCCTCACGAATTTGGAAACGGTACTCAAAGAGCTGGGGCTTTCGTTGCAGAGTGTTGTCAAGACGTCGGTGTTCTTGAAAGATATGGCCGATTTTCAGGGCATGAACAGGGTATATGCCGAAATGTTCGGCGAGCACCGCCCGGCACGCACAACCATTGCGGTGCGAGAAAACCCGCTTGATGCATTGGTCGAAATCGAGTGTATTGCCGAAATTCAATCATGATCTATTCTCATCAAATCGAAGGGATACACCTGCAAACCGGGGATATTATTGGTACGACGGATATTGAACTTGAGATCCAGGCCGGAGAATTCTGGCGTCTGCTGGGGCGCTTGATGCCCGGCCCGGTGGATCATATTGCCATCTACATTGGGCCGGATGGCCGCTGTGTTGAGTCTGGCTGTCGAGGTGTGATTGCTTTTGAAATCGACGAAGATGGCTGGTTGCCCGGAAAAATGAGCAAGCACCGCGGGCGGTTTCTGGATCAATTTTATGGGGTGGCCTATCCTTTGGCTGAGAGGGGGCTAACCAATGAGGAGGAGTTTCGCATCCGAGAGTCGGTTGCAGCCTATTGTTTAGCCCAGGCTCAGGCACGCAAACGCTATAACATTAATTTTCTCGATTCGGAAAACGATGAAAACTTTTATTGCAGCCAGCTTGCCTACAAGGCCTATATTCAACATGGTATTAATCTTAATACCGGAGAGGGGGTTCCTGATTTGCCCGGAACGAGTAGTATCATCTTTCCCCAAGAAGTTTGGAATGCGTGTCTGGTACATCAGATCGCGGCAGTGCGATGACACCGGAACGAGAATTCAAGGCGATTGTTCAGCCTTTCATCAAATGTGAATCATGACCAAGAATAATGTCACCCGTCTGCTCGATCAGCGAAAAATCCCCTATCAGGTATTTGAACTACCCGAAGAAAAACTAGGCGCGCTAAAGACTGCCGAGTTGCTGGGTGTTCCGCCGGAACAGGTTTTCAAGACCATTGTGGTTACCCGCCCGGCACGCGGCAAACCGATTTTGGCGGTTATTCCTGCTTCAGCGGAAGTCGATTTGAAATTGTTGGCAAAATTTCTGGGGGAGAAAAAGGTCAAACTGACGACCCAGCGCGAGGCCGAAGAACTTACCGGCCTGCAAGCGGGGGGAATATCTCCGCTTGCGCTGCTCAATCGCGGCTTTCAGGTAGTGATCGATGTTACGGCGCGCAATTTTGAAGAAATTCACATATCCGGCGGGCAGCGCGGGTTGAATATCCGCTTGCCGGTTAAGGCCCTGGCAAAATTAACCAACACCCGCTTTGCGTTGATAGGGATAAATTCAGCCCCTTAGGATTTTCAAAATCCTAAGGGGCTTATTACGCGAATAAGGTGGGGGGTTATTGCACATTTTCCGCTGTGGAGGTAACGACGGCTTCCGACGCGGGGATTTCCTCAGGGACAACCAGCAGCATGATGAGATAAGCCCAGAGTAGAGCGCTGCCGGTAATAAACGTGCCAAAGACAAAGATCAGGCGCATCAGCGTGGGGTCAATATCGAAATATTCGCCCAAACCACCGCAAACCCCTGCGATCATACGGTCATCTTGTGAACGGTAAAGACGTTTATAGTTTTCAGACATGGGTGTATTCTCCTATTCTTATACTTACCCCCATATACGCACATGCTAACAGAAAGTTGTAAGCTGTTTCAGATGAGCTATTTCAACCCCTTAAGCTCGTAAACCACCACCGGTTCAGATTTTCCCTTCACGCGCAGAGTTGGTAATTTTTTGGCGATGACCAGCGGCGCAATAGAGCGATAGGCGTTCTCTGAGAGCAAAATTTGCCCCGGTGCGGCAATCGACTCCAGGCGTTGGGCATAGTTTACAGCATCGCCGATGACGGTGTAATTGAAGAGGTCGCTGGTGCCAACATTGCCGACCATGGCTTCGCCGGTGTTAATGCCGATGCTGAAAAATAACCGGTGCGCTTGGGTCACCTCCGAGCGGTGCTTGCGGATGGCAGCGTCCATGGCCAGGGCCGCGCGCGCCGCACGTAAGACATGGTCTTGCTGCGGATCAGGCGCATTCCAAAAAGCCATCACCGCATCACCCATGAATTTGTCGAGGGTGCCCTCTTCGGTGAGGACGGCTTGAGCAGCTAGAGAAAGGTACGAGTTGAGCACTTCGAACAGCGCTTCAGGGCGCGTCCGCTCACTAAAAGGGGTGAAGTTGTGAATATCGGCGAAGAGGACGGTTAGTGGTTGACGGATACCATCCAGGCGCAGGTTGCCGGGGTCGGCCAGCAAACGATCGCGTACACGCGGCGCAACTACTTTGCCGAAGGTCTGACGAATGCGCTCTTGCTCAGCTTCGAGGGTACGCTGTCGGGTAAGATCATCAATCACAATGGTTGCGCCTTTGGTATTCAATTGCGCATCGCGCAATGGGGTGCTTGAGAGACGCAAGAATAACGGGCCACGTTGTAATAGTATTGGGTTGAACTCTTCTCCTACAATGGCTGTGCCCTCGCGCATGGTGGCGGCGGCCATCAGCAAGAAATGCGGCCCAAATTCTGGCAGAGCTTCACCGAGGGTGCGGCCCATCACCTGCTGGATCGGAATGCCCAGAATACTCGCTGCGGCTTGATTGAAGAGGGTGATTTTACGATTCAAGTCTGTTGTTATGATCCCCGACGACATCGATGCGAAGATGTCATCCATCAGGTTTTTCATCTCAAGGGTTTGATTGAGCGTCTCTTGCAGGTTGGCGAAAAGGCGCACATTTTCTAATGCTAAGGACGATTGCCCGGCGACCGCCTCCAAAAAATCGAGGTCATCGCTGGTATATGGCTCTCCAGAGCGGCGCGAACCCAGCGCAAGAAAACCAATCATCTTGCCTTCGTAGTGCAAGGGAATGAACACCCGGCAGCCCATTTTTTCCAGGGTAGCGCTCTCGTTGGTTAATGCCTCGGGTAGAGAGCGTCCCGGAGGGAACCAGATGCCACCCGCCCCCTGGGTGAGAACCTCCACCAAAGGATGCTCGGCTGCCAGGCTGATCTCGCGCGTAGTACCGGGGTTTTGAGGGCGGTAAATCCCCTCCTGATCATCATACAAATAGATCAGAACCTGTTTGGGAGCCAACGCGGCATAGATCTCTTGCTTTAGCATTTGCAGGGTGTGTTCCATTTGTGGAGAGATGACCAGCTCGCGTGAGAGATGTGTCAGCGCCCGGCGGTAGTCGGCCCGTGTACGATAGAAAATCCGGTTGATGGCGCGGGTCATCAAATTGCGCAATGGATTCAGCCCTACCACCAGTAGCAACAAATAAAGCGCCATCACCATCGGGTCGTTCGGGATGATCTCGCTGGGCAGCACCAGCGAAAGCAGCGTGATGAGCAGGTAGAAAACCCCTACTGCGCCGGTCGCTGTCAGCGCGTAGGTCAGTGTTGCTCCCATGATGCGGTCGACATCCAGCATGCGGTAACGTACCAGCGCATAAGCCACCGAGAGGGGGAAGATGATAAGCACCGGGAAAGCGATATTTACCTGGAATTGAACGAGTTGACCGAATGCCGAAGGCAGCAAAAAAGTGATAAATATGGGGCCGAAAGCCAACGCCGATCCAAAGACAATGATGCGGCTTTGCTGACGGATCATGGCCGATTCGCTGTTTGCTACTCGCAGGATGAGTGAGATTAGGAATATCAGAATGCCGCCGCTGATATAGGCATAACTCCACAGCCAGGTGTTGATATACCCCCATGGGTGCGTTGGTGCAAGAATCTCGCGCGTGATGGGGAAAACAAAAAGGATGGTCAAGACCCACGGCAAGAGATGCCAGCGCGGGCGGCGCTTTACAAAGGGCATTCGTTGCGGGAAGTCCATCCCCAGGTGTAACAACGCTCCTCCGGCGATGGGCAGGCTTAGCGCCCAGCCTAACGCAAAATTTTGGCTGGTGTTCATGTCGAAATAGGCCGCCGTGATCATGCTGGCCGCAGATGTGAAAGTCAGGAATGCCAGAGATGAGCGTTTGTCATTACTCAGACGATAAGCCCATACCCCGATCCCCCAGAACGCAACTCCCACGATGTAGGGGATGATATACCACATCACCAGTTCAATTGAGTTAAACTGACGGGGCGTTACGGTGATGCGGTAGGTTTCGCCTTCTTGTGCTGCAAACGTAAGTTCAACCGCCCCTTGCGTTTGCAGCAATACCTGGCGAATCTCTTGGCTATTGGCTGTGGGGTGGTCGTTGATTGCAATGAGACGGTCGTAATCTTGTGCGCCGTATTCTTTGGCGGGCCAGCCTTCGCGTGCGACCTGACTGACCACATTGTTGGGTTCTAAAAACAAACCCATGAAAGGTTGATCCATCCAGGCCCAGGCCCAAACCGGCGTGAGTAATAATACGCCCAGCGCAATGACTGCCATTAGCAGCGGGATGGTTCGGTTTAGCCAGTAACTAATCGCTTGTAAGAGTTTCATGGGGATTGTTCTATTGTGATGAGTGTCTGAATGCGCTCAAAAGTTGCCGGCCCGATTCCCGATACTTTCTGAATTTCTTCGATCGCTGTGAAAGGCCCATTCTCCTGACGGTAGGCGATGATTTTTTCAGCAGTGATTGGGCCAATACCGGGGAGTGACTCCAATTCGGTTTGGGAGGCTGTATTGATGTTGATAAGGGCGGTCGATTCCGCTTGCGGTTGGCGCTCAATTGTGAGGTCGGTTTCTGCACTTGATGTTGTCCTCGCTATCTCCATGGAAGGGATTTCGATTTTATCGCCATCCTGCAATGGTTGTGCCAGATTCAGCCCATCTTGGAGGGCGTTTTCGGTGAAGCCGCCCGCAGCCTGAATGGCAGCTTCTAGGCGGCTGTTAATTGGCAGGGTATAAACACCCGGTGAGATAACTTCCCCGCTGATATGCACATGCAAAGGAATGGGTGTGGGCGGCGGCAGCAACTCAATGGGCCTACCACGCGGCGGACTGCTGGCAAGGAACACGGCCCCCGCCCCTAATAACCCAAAGAGAACGCCTAAAACGACCGCCCACCCGCTTTTCACATATCATCTCCGTTGATAGCGTGCAGCCGCAGGCCAAGCTGCTGTCGGCCTGTGTCAATATTCAGAATGGATACTTTGACCCTTTGACCTTCTGCCAGAACTTCGTCGGGTTTCTTGGGGTTGCCGGTTATCTCCGAAATATGGATCAAGCCGTCTAACCCTTCGGCCAGTCGGGCGAAAGCGCCATACGGCATCAAGTTCGTAATCACTGCATCAGTGACTTGGCCGGGCTGATAATGCAAATGCGCTGTTTCCCAGGGGTTGGGCTTCAACCGTTTGAGGCTGAGAGCTACCCGGCAGCGTTCTTGATCTAATTGCAATACATAAACCTCGATTTCCTCGCCGGGCGTGAGTACTTCATTGGGGTGTGTCACGCGTCCCCATGATAACTCCGAGATATGGATCAGCCCCTCGATCCCGCCTAAGTCGACAAAAACGCCGAAGTTTGTAATGGTGGTCACGCGTCCGAGAATATGTACCCCTGTATCCAATTTGCGCAATAACTCGAGGCGTTTACCAGGAGCTGTCAACGCGGCGCGTTCTGAAAGCACTACTCGTTCGCGCTTGGGGCTGCACTCGATAACCTTAAGTTGCAGCACTTTATTGATATACGATGCGAGAATTTCCTTGCGTTGTTCCTCGGATGCATCTTCCGAAAATTCGATCAAGTGCGATATTGGGACAAATCCCTGAAGGCGATCATCTTCTACTAACAGACCGCCACGATTAAAGCCGGTGACTTTCAGCTTGATGATCTCATCATTTTTGTATAACTTTTCGGCCCATTTCCAATCGATCTCTTCGTTGGGAGATCCTTCATCTTTGGTCTCGGCTTGTCGTATTTCTGCGCCCACTTGTGCCTCCGCGTCTGCCAAAATAGCAGACCACCAAGCCTCATCGGGCGAGATTTCTGGGGCGGATATGCGATCTTCCTTTTGTGTCATAATTTGCCTTTGCCTGTAAATATTTTGTACCTGTTTGCCTCTCCATTGCAAAAAATCTAAATTGGCTCTTTGGGAACTGCTGTGAGAACCCCCCCCAAAAAATGTGAATCTCCACCACGGGGCTTCCCAGGGACCCTCAAAATCTTCGATGGTACCTCCTTAAATTATTCGCTATCTAAACGGGCGTCTTGTTCCATGTCGATAATCGCTTGGGCAACAGCCTCGATAGCCACGCGTTGCTTGCGGTACAGGTCTGCCTCGGACATTGCCAGACGGGTTGCCACATCGCGAACTTTGCGGCCTTCCATAAATTTCATCTCTAAAATATTATACAAAAGCCATTCAGTTGTAAACCTTCTTTTCCCTTCCGGGCGGACTTGTTCGATTCCCTTGCGCAAGATAGACCGCAAGGCATTGACTGAGACTCCCTCGTGCGCGTCTAAAGCCTCTTGAACAACGTGAAGTCGCAGCAAAGGACTCTTGGATAGTTTAGGGCCTCCCCAATAATGGCTAAGCGCTTCCTTGACCCATTTCGAGACATCTCCTTCGGGTAGGTCGGCTGATTTTCGGCTTAGCAATGCGGTGTCTCCATAGCGGGCGGCAGCCCGCAAGCGTTGGATATGGTCTACCTGAGGCGTTAGCACTTCTAGAGAATTGAAGACCAATTGTTGTTGGGCGCGATCTTTCAAAGCCAGTGCAGCCCGCCGGGTCAATGTTTCTAGCGCAGTCATTTGCTCTTCATCGGGGTGTTGGGCTTGAATATGCTCGATGCCCAGCAAGCCCAAAAGAGGATGTTCGACCTCGGCAGCATCAGAATTTTCATCGAATACAGGGATCAGCCAAAAATCGCCCCAGGTGAACAAACGAATATTTTCTTCGGTTGCTGGTTGTGTGTCGTTGGTTTGGGCAACCGCATCCAGAAGAACCTCGGGGAGATTTTCATCTCTTAACTGATAGGCCTTCCCCACAGTAATCATCATCTCGCTGCCCTGGGGCACCAGCACGACGACGAAGGCTGTATCAACTTGTAGGCGGTCGCACATGGCTGTGAGAATCGACTCGAGAAATTGACTCAGATCGCCAGTGGTGAGTAGCCGCTCTTCTAATGTTTGTACTAATGTCAAGCCATCGCTGGAGCCGCCGTAGAAAAGCACCCGTTCCCAAACCGGCGCTAACATTGTGATGGAATACTGCATCAGCAGCAGCGCCCCCACCATAGTGATGGGAACCATCGCGGAGTAGATTTCGCCCCGGGTTTCTCCGGCGCGGCGCACCAGCGTGGTTACCGCCAATACGGTGGATGCTGTCACCGGGCCGCGCATGACCCATTTGAACAAACGCCGTTTCACTACTCGATCAGGCCAGGATACACCAAAGAAAGCGACCGCATAGGCCATAACGACAATCAGAATCGAAGTAAGAATGTTAATCAGGTTGGCAGTCAGCCAGAAGATGAGCGGATGTTGCGTGACAAAACCTGAACTAAAAGTAAGGTATGGAAAGGTGCTCAACGCGGGGGCTACCGCCCCGGCTACAAGATAGCCCATGCGTCGGCGGCTGGTGCTGGTAACTGAACGTCGGTAAGCGCGTCCAAAATTGATCCACGCCCAGATCATGCTGATTGTATAAAAGGCAAAGAATATCCATGTAGCAATCGTCGGAGAGAGATAGGGCGCAGGGTCGGCGTAGATTACAGTGCCCATGAACTGCGGCGAGAAAAGCGCTCCGATGAAGATTGCGGAGATCAGGTACATCAGCCGAATAACTGTCCGCCTGCGACCGCGCGAAGGCCGTCCAGTTGTGGCGAGTAAGGCATCTGAAAAATGAAGATACGATGGTGGTAGGAAGATGACGCCGCCCCATTGGAGTTTGACCCAAAGATCCCTGAACTCGCTTTGCAGTGTTACGCTAGAAATTGCATCACCAACGAAGACGATGACCACACAGAAGAAAATGACGGCTACTGAACGAGCTACTCGATCACGTAGATTAAACGATAGCGCATAAAGCAATAGAGAAAATGCGGTGATCGCGATGCCGGCAGTCAGCAGCTGGTTGAAGGTTCGTAAACTACCAATAAGGGTAGGCATAAGAATCTGACATCAAAAAGGACGAATGAAAAAGTTTAGGGCAAGAATCATTTGAGCCATTTGGAGAAAAAAAGGGCAATGTCTTGATTGGAAAAATAATGATCGTTATAGCCGCATAACTCAAAACCGAGTTTTTTTGCCATTTGAATGGCGGGGTAATTTTTGGGTTGCAGCTCTAAGATCAAACGGCGGCTGTCACGTTGTGCCGCCCAATCTTGCGCAGCCACGACCAGCGAACTACCAATCTTTAACCTGCGCACACGCCGCGCAACTGCCAGATCAGTGACCCGCGTTGCCTGTAGTTGAATGTTCAATGCCAGGCTGGCATAACCGACAGGTTCCCCATCCATTACTGCTGTCAACAACCCGTCCCGCGCTGTCCAATCTTCGAGCAATGTTTGGGGGTTGTGGGGATAACGCACTTGCACAGAACGCGGCAAGCGTATCTCCCGAAAATTTACTGTAATGGTATTACTCTCGCGGCGAAATTCCACTTGCCAAACAAAATCGCTGGAATAACTGTGTTCCAGTGATGCTAATGCTTGTATATCTATCGCGATGGCAGGTCGGATTTCAATTTCGGGCATGATGTCCTTAGGGTTCTTCAGGCGCTTCGACGCGCACCTGGATGGTGCAAGGCGCTAATGCATCGCCCTGATTGTCGGTGACGATCAGCCTCAGGGCATAGTCGCCGGCGGGCAGCCTCGAAGTATCCCAATAACCCAGGCGGTCTTCAGTGGTGGGAACATCGCCAGCCTGGATAGTCAGCCAATTAGGATTGTTTAGGTTTGCCATTTCGAATTTGTAGAACCCAAAATTGGGGACGTCGGCGGTACCGAGGATCTCTACAACCCCCTGGATGGTTTCGCCGGCTTCTGGGGAGAGAATTTCGATTTGCCCAGGGATGCAGCGGGTATCTTCCGATTGTAGCGTAGGCGCGGAAGTAGCATTGACAACTTCTGCGCCCTGTTCAATCTCCAGGGTAATTGTAGGGGTAGCCAATAGGTCTATTGTTGGAGTCAGCAAGGGGGATGCACCCGGAACTGCGGGCGCGACAAACGCCACTAAGCCAAATTCTGCCACCCCTAGAATAAAAACCAATACCAGCATACTGGCTGCCCAACTCAGGCGGGAGCGGGCGCTTTCTCGTTCCAGGCCAAAAGCAGCGCTGCGCAATTCGTCCCAGGCCAGCGTGAATTTGCGAATCTGCCAGATGGCGAGAATTCCCAAAATCAGGTAGACAAAGACTTCATTATTTTTGAAAAAATGTAATATGTCTGCCATTGGGCGTTGTTTCGGGAAGGTAATTACGCGGAGTTTCCTTCTCCAGGATTAACCGGAAATCTGGGCGCACGATCTGGGTCTTTTAAGACATCGGATCAATTTGCTGCCGAGATTTTCCCTACAGGCTGCGTAATACCCCGCGCAGCAATTTGATCATTTTTGGGACAATAATCTGACCTGCTTCGAGCACTTCTTCGTGGGTGGTGATCGTGCTGCCATCCAGATTAGCTTTGTTGCTAATCCCAGAAACACCCATCACACGCATCCCGCCATGCCGGGCGACCGTCACTTCGGGGACGGTGGACATGCCAACCGCGTCTACGCCAATGGCGCGTAAGAAACGCAAGTCGGCGGGTGTTTCGAAGGACGGGCCTGCCAGGCACACATAAACACCCTCATTGAGGCGGAAGCCCTCCGCGGCGGCGGTTTCGCGGGCAAGATGCAGGAATTTGGCATCGTATGCGCGGCTCATGTCTGGAAACCGCGCCCCAAATTCTTCCATGTTGGGGCCGCGCAGGGGATTCGGGCCAGACATACCTAATAAGTTGAGATGATCGGTAATCAGCATGAGGTCGCCGGGTTCAAAATCGGGGTTAACGGCTCCAGCGGCATTGGTTACGAACAAGATTTCGATGCCCAGGCGTTGCATCACGCGAATGGGCATCGTCACGCGGTCCATCCCGTATCCTTCGTAGTAGTGCGCTCGACCCTGCATAATGAGTACATCCTGGCTTTCAAGCTGTCCGATGACCAATTGGCCTTCGTGCCCGATAACGGTGGAGACAGGCCAGTTGGGAAGTTTCCCGTAGGGGATGGTTTCTGGGTTGGGGATGGTATCGGCCAGGGGGCCTAAGCCTGACCCCAGGATGATGCCAACGCGCGGTTGTGAACGAATTTGTTTCCGAATAGCCTCGGCGGTTTGTTCAATTTCGGGGAGGGTGATGAATTGGGTCATGGGGAAACTCCTGTTTGTGGCCTGTAATTGCCATGATGGGGTGACAGTTGAACCGTCACCCCATATGCGTGTCGTTTTCGCTTATCAAGGGCCTTTAAGGAATTATATCACGAGTAGGTCTTGAGTACTTCGGCGAAGGCCTGTACGGTACTTTTTACAGCCAGGTCGTCGATCCAATAATGGGTTACCAGGCGGAAACGGCGTTTGCCGGTTACTCCGGCGCGTACCTGATGTTTCTGAAGTTGGGCGGCAATGTCAGACGCCCCCACCGGAATATGATCTTGCAAATTCAAGTAGACTATATTCGAAGGCGGGGTTGTTGTATCTACAACAATGCCAGGGATATGCGCCAGACCTTGTGCCAGAATCTGGGCGCGTCGATGATCTTCAGGCAAGCGCGGCACAACTTCTTGCAGGGCGGTAATCCCCGCTGCGGCCAGCACCCCGGCCTGGCGCATACCGCCGCCAAGCTGTTTGCGGATGCGGTGGGCGCGGCGGATGAAATCGGCGCTGCCGCAGAGTACCGAGCCGACCGGCGCACACAGGGCTTTGCTCAGGCAAAATGTGACCGAATCAACAGGGGCGGTTAATTTTACAGCGTCCACGCCCTGGGCGGCAGCAGCATTGAAGATACGCGCACCGTCCAAGTGCAAGACCATGCCGCGGGCGTGGGCCAGATTGCCAACGGCCTGGGTGTATTCCACACTCAGGGCCGCGCCGCCGCAGCGGTTATGGGTGTTTTCCAGTGCAATGGCGCGCGTGATGGGGTGGTGGGCGTCATCGGGGCGGATGGCCTCTTCGATCTCATCCAGCGCCAGTGTGCCATCGGCCTGGTTGGGGATTGTGTGGGGGTGGATACCGCCCAGGGCGGCAATCCCGCCAGCCTCATAACGGAAGGTGTGTGCCAGATTCCCCATGATGACTTCATCGCCGCGGTTGCAATGGGCCAGAATAGCGGCCAGATTGCCCATAGTCCCTGAAGGGATGAACAGGCCGGCCTCTTTGCCTAACATATCTGCGGCCAGGGCTTGAAGTTCGTTGACGGTGGGATCTTCGCCGTATACGTCGTCGCCGAGACGGGCGCTAGACATGGCCTCTTGCATTGCGGGTGTGGGGTGGGTTACGGTGTCAGAACGTAGGTCAATCATCTTCATCGTTGTCTCCATGAGTTGAAGGCAGCCGTTTGAATGTTTAAAGTCGTCTTGCTCCCCACAACCTTCAACTAGCGGCTTGTTTCAATTGATCTAAAATTTGAGCTAAATCGGGCGGCAGGGGGGCTTCGAACGTGCGCGGGCTGGCTTCTCCGGGGATGATAATCGACAAACGATGGGCATGCAAAAATTGACGTTTGACCGGCAGGCTGGGCTGACGGCGGCCATATACCTTGTCACCCACAATTGGACAGTCCAAAAAGGCCATATGCAGGCGAATCTGATGCGTGCGGCCCGTGTGAATATGCACTTCGAGCAGTGAGTGCATATCAAATAGCTGACGGGTGAAATACTCGCTGATCGCCTGGCGGCCTTTATGCGGCGGTGTCACGGCCATGCGTTGACGATGGGAAGGATCGCGACCGATAGGGGCTTCAACGCGTCCTTTGGGTGTGGGTGGGTGTCCATCGACTAAGGCAAGGTATACCTTACCCACTTGCCGGTCTTGGAACTGGCGTCCCAACCATTGATGGGCGCGGTCGTTCTTTGCCAAAATGATTACGCCAGAGGTATCTTTATCTAAACGGTGAACAATGCCGGGCCGCTTCTCACCGCCCACCCCCTCAATCTCAGGGGCATGTGCCAGCACAGCATGAACAAGCGTCCCGCTGGCATGCCCCGCAGCAGGGTGCACGACCATCCCGGCGGCCTTATCGATCACCAGTACATCGTCATTTTCGAACAGGATGTCGAGAGGGATGGCTTCGGGTTCGAGATGACTTGTAACTGGGGGAGGGATGATGACCGCGATGCGTGCCCCGGGGGTGAGGCTAAAACCGGCCTTGTGCGGAATTTCGTCGTTCACGGTCACTAGCCCGGTTTCGATAAGTGACTGCACCCGCGAGCGAGAAAAACCCGAAAGGCACTGGGTGAGAAATTTATCGAGCCGTTGAGGCGATTTCTCCTCAAAAGTGAAGAGAAAGTGTTGATCACTCACTTTTCAGGTCTACGACTCCCGGTGATGAATCGGATTCCCCGGCAGGCTGATCGGACTCCGTTGAGGCGGCTGCTGTTCGTCTTTCTTGGATCCACATCCCGATAATGAGGACAACCACACCTGTGGAGATACTGGCATCGGCAACGTTGAACACGGGGAAAGACCCCACCGAAACAAAATCGGTGACATGCCCGATGGTCAAACGGTCAATCAGGTTGCCGAGAGCGCCGCTTAGTTGCATGCCCAGGGCCACCCGCAGCGGCCATTCCTGGCGCGGAATCTGCGGGTAGTAATAGATTATCAGGCCAACAACGACAAACCCTAAGATCTTAAAAAAGTTGTTCAAATCCTGACCCAGACCGAAAGCGGCTCCGGTATTTTGCCAATGGACAATACGCGCATAAGGCGCTAACCACTCCCAGGGGGTCCAGGTCATGCCAAAGGGTAATTTTGCGCGCACAAGGGCCTTCGTCCATTGATCGAGCGCCACAATCACGCCGGCGAGCACGGCTAGAAACAAATAATCGGACACATATTTTTTCAAAAGAACCTCCAACAAATCGTTAAAGTCAGGAGTTGCGTACTTTCTAGAGGAAAGCCCGAAAAATAGGGGTGCAAACGCGGCACCGCCCGCTTGCACCCCTATTTTTCGGGTATTTTCAACCTGATAATTCGCTATCTATTGTACCGCTTCTCCACCGGGCTGGAAGGGGATATTTTTCAATAGCCCGGTCAAAGCCTCGGCTACGGCTTCGGGTTGCTCCAGTTGCACCATGTGCCCGGCGTTGGGAATGAGATGTAGTGTAGCTTTAGGAATATTCGCTGCCAGGTATTGAGAGTGGCGCGGGGGAGTTAGCTGGTCATCCTCGCCGCAGATCACGGCACAGGTTGCCGGAATGCCTGAGATTTCGGTCATGATATTAAAAGCACGGCAGGCTACAAAATCGCTATGCATTACCGATGGACGAATCTCTGCCATGCGTTGGGTGGCTAATTCAACTAAGCGTTCATCGGCCTGGGGGCCAAAGGCCCAGTTTGCGATCATTTCGATAAGGGTCGGGAAAGTCTCTGAGCGGCTTGCGTTTTCGAGAATAGCAGGATCAACTTTCAGCTTAGCACCGGTTGCAACCAGCCCCAACCCCAGAACGCGTTCCGGGCGCTGAGTGCCCATCCACAGCGCGATGGCGCCCCCCATCGAGTGTCCTACGAAGACAGCCCGGTGCATATCTAGAGCATCCATCCAGCTTATCAGGTTTTGGGCATAGGCTGCAATGGTTTGCTGGCCGCGCCCAGATGATTTTCCGTGGCCGGGCAAATCGACCGCGTAGATTGGGTACTTGCCCAGGCGTCGAATTTGTGCGGGCCAATGCAGGTGATGGCCGCCGGCTCCGTGAATTAATATCACGGGCGGTAACCATGCCGTTCCCCCTTGATGTTCGAAATAATACAAGTCTGCCGCAAAAGGCATGAGAACTCCTAATGATTGGGTTTGAACTGCTGCCAAATGCCCGTGCCAACACCGACCAGCAAACCGCCTGCTGCAAAATAGGGGGTCATATGAAGCATGGCGATGATTTGTTGTGTGGTGAAATCGGGAACGCCCGCATGACTGTGTAAGCCGGTTTTTGCGGCGATGATGATGAGCGCCAACGGTGTGATGGCAGTTCCGGCCAGGAGGCCAATAATGCTGGCGTGCGCGATTGGTTGGCGGGGTGCAGGTCGTCTGAGTGTGGCGTGCAACGCCAGGAGCGCGCTAATACATAATGCAAAAAGGAGGACATAATTCGTATGTGTGTCTTCACGGGGAAGCCACAGCAGAATCAAAACCCCCACTCCGATGGCCGAGGCTTTCAGCCAGGTTGGGGCAGGGGTTGGTGATGTCATACGCTGTGGCGGATGCGGTCGATGGCTTCTTCAGTAAGCGGGATCGCTACCTGGATGTGGGTGCCTGCTCCAGGGGTAGATTCAATGTTGAGTACGCCGCTGACCAGCTCGGTGCGTTCGCGCAGGTTAATCATGCCCAGGCTGCCACGATGCTCATACGATGCCGTTACCGATTTGACATCGAACCCCAGCCCGTCGTCTTGAATTTCGAGCAATGCCAAATCATCCTGAATGGGGCGCAGGCGAACCCAAATGTGCGCCGCCTCGGCGTGTTTGCGGGCGTTGTTGACAGCCTCTTCAATAATGTAAAAGATGACGCCTTGCTTGTCGATTTCGAGGAGTGAAACCACTTCTTGAGAAATATCGAGCAAGACATTTTGGTCGAAGGTTTCTCCCATTTTCTCCGCCATCGATTCAACAGCCGCAGTTAACCCTTTAGATTCGAGTACCAGAGGCCTAAGCGTGAAGAGCATATGGCGGATTTCTTTAGTCGTGCGGCGGGCCAGATCTTCGATTTTAAAAAGTTCATCGGAGGCAGCGTTCTGATCGCGCTCCATCAAACGGCGGGCAAAATTGACCCGCATAGCAATGGCTGCAACCGATTGTGTGGGGCCATCATGCAGGTCGCGGGCCAGCTTTTTGCGAGCTTCCTCTTGAATGTCCATCATGCGCTCTTTCTCTTGTTCCAAATCCTGGTAGAGGCGCGCATTTTGAATGGAGATCACAGCTTGTTTGGCAATGATGTTGAGTACTTCGCGGTGGGTCGGGTGGAAGTAGTTTTCTTGCGGGTGGGCAAATAGGATTACCCCATAGGTGTCAATGCCCTGGCGGAGTGGGATGCAGTACAGCGAATTGCATCCCTGAAAGGCCATGATATTTCTGAGTTCGGGGTCTTGGGAAGGTTTTTGGGCCGCGATGCCTCCGCCTTCGTCAATGGTTTCTTTCAGAACACCTTTGACGCCGGGAAACGTCAACTTGAGGTCGGCGGGTGTCAGGCGGCGTGAAGCGCCAATATACAGGCTGGGAGTTTCCTCGTCATTGTTGGCGAAGAGGAGTACCGCGCTGACCAGCCGCTCGTTGGGATCGTTGGTTGAGGCTAGCGCTTGCAGCCCCATATCGAGCGCCAGTTCGAGGACGCGTTGATAATTGAGCGTGGCTGTCAGGTTTGAGAGCAGGCGGTAGACTTCTCGCATGCGACTGGCATCAAGTTGCTGCGCTTTTACTCTGGCGATTTGTTGCCGTTTTAGCGCTTCTTCTCTGGATTGTTTTTTCATGCGTGACCGGTTACGGCGGTCGCTATTCGCTTTTCTCCACTGCCACAAGATGCTGGCAATGATGCCTCCCACCAGGAAAGCGATGCCCCCAACAATGAGAAGTAACTGTGTTGTGCTGAGTGATGTTAGGATGTCGGGCATATCCCTCCATTTGATGTTTGAGCTTATCGAACGCGTTGGACAACAGGACAGACGTATGTGGAAAGGATCATTGTAGGAGAAGAATCAAATTGCAACGATCGGACGAAATTAATCATACCCCAAAAGCAGATAATTCGCAAAATATTGTAGTACTTTGGTGCTAAAAACAACAACGACCGGCGGTTGATCGCGGCTCATCACCTGTCTGCGATTAACCACCCGTCGTTGGATTGGTTTCACTTAGGATTATGGTCTTTTGTCTAGTCGTCCATATGGGCGATGATGGCATCACCAAATTCGGAGCACTTTAATTTCGTTGCACCGTCCATCAGGCGGTGGAAGTCATACGTCACGGTTTTCGCGGTTACGGCTCCGCGCATACCTTTGATAATTAAATCGGCAACTTCGTGCCAGCCCATATAGCGGAACATCATTTCACCCGAAAGAATCACCGAGCCGGGGTTGACCTGATCTTTGTCGGCATATTTAGGAGCGGTGCCATGAGTGGCCTCAAAAATAGCGTGGCCGGTCTCGTAGTTAATATTGGCACCGGGGGCAATACCCATTCCGCCAATTTGCGCGGCCAGCGCGTCGGAGAGGTAATCGCCATTCAGGTTCATCGTAGCCAGTACATCAAATTCTTTGGCGCGGGTGATGGTCTGTTGGAAGACAATATCGGCAATTGTGTCTTTGATGAGCAGCTTGCTCTTCCACTGCCCGTTGCCGTGTGTTTCCCACAGGGCCAGAGCGGCTTCGACTTCTGCGATAATCTCTTGCTGTTTGTCGGGGGCCATCATCTCAAAGCCGGGGTCAATCATGCGGGCATTCTCTTCTACTGTCAGATCAGAATTGGCTTCTTTATTTCCTAAAATCCAGGTTTCACGCTCGGTGACAACCTCCTGGCGGAACTCGCGAGTGGCAAGTTCGTAGCCCCAATTGCGGAAGGCGCCCTCGGTGAATTTCATGATATTGCCTTTGTGAACCAGGCTCACCCCTCGACGGTTGTTTTGCAATGCCCAGCGAATTGCAGAACGCACTAAGCGTTCGGTGCCTTCTTTCGAAACCGGCTTGATGCTGATTCCGGCGGTGTTGGGGAAGCGGAATTTGGCGTATTGTTCGGGGAATTTCTCTTCCAGCAGAGCGATGAAAGCGGCATTTTCATTGCTGCCAAATTCAAACTCTGCGCCGGTGTATATGTCTTCTGTGTTCTCGCGGAAGATGACCATATCCACATATTCGGGGTGTTTTACCGGTGAAGGCACCCCTTCGAGATATTGCACCGGGCGCTGGCAGACATATAAATCTAACGCTTTGCGCAAGGCCACGTTCAATGAGCGAATCCCCCCGCCGACAGGGGTGGTCAATGGGCCTTTGATACCGACCAAAAATTCTTTGAAGGCCCGAATCGTTTCATCGGGCAGCCAGGAGCCAAAACTGTCAAAGGCTTTTTCTCCGGCGAATACTTCCATCCAGTGGATTTTTCGTTTTCCGCCATAGGCCTTTTCAACTGCGGCATCGAACACGCGCACCGAAGAACGCCAGATATCGCGCCCCGTGCCATCCCCTTCTACAAACGGCACAATGGGGTTGTCGGGCACTTGTAAAACGCTGTCTTTGATGCCGATCTTTGCTCCACCTGCCGGAACATCTATAATCGTGTAACTCATATCCAAAAATCTCCTTCGCAAAACATTAGGAACGCTTCAGCGGAACTATCCAGTTTTTAGATGCAAAACTTCTACAAAGGTTTCACATCTACGCTTTTGACGAATCCACTTCTAAAATTGACGGGCAGATTATAGCATTCTCAAGCCTGGTGGTGAAGTCGAGTGCGCAAATTATCCCTATAAAATGTGGGGGTCATCCCTCATTCTTCATCAAGTATCATAGAGCGCGGTATAATCAGAAACCCCAGGGGACGAGGCTGCCCTGGGATCTTATATCGAAATAGGACTTCCCTTTTCGCAAATGCGTAACGTCTATGCAATCAAACTTTTGTTAAATGGAGCTTTGCATGTCACACGAAGAAAAGCAGAGAGCCGCCAGCGAAAAATCCTCACAGTTGGATACGCAATGGCACACACTGTCTTCTGAAGAAACCTTACAAACATTAAGGGTATCGTTAGAACAGGGCCTTACAATGGGGGAAGCGCACAACCATCTCGAAACCTACGGTCTTAACAAATTAAAAGAAGCCCCCCCGACAACCGTCTGGCAAATGTTGTGGGCGCAGTTTAGCGATTTTGTCGTAATGCTTTTGATTGTCGCAGCAGTGATTTCGGCATTGCTGGGCGATTGGGTAGAAGCCGCTGCAATTATGGCAATTGTGATCCTCAATGCTGGGTTGGGCGTCGTGCAAGAACGCCGCGCCGAGGCCGCATTAGCAGCTTTGCAAGAACTGGCCGCACCCGAGGCCAATGTGTTGCGGGATGGCAGCCGCATTAGCGTCCCGGGGCGTGAGCTGGTTCCCGGTGATATTGTCTTTCTCGAAGCGGGTAACTACATCCCTGCCGATGTGCGGCTGGTGGAAACAGTCAACCTCCGGGTGGATGAGGCCCCTCTGACGGGTGAATCTGTCCCTGTGAAAAAAGAAGCCGATGCGGTCTTTCCCTCAGATACACCCACCGGCGACCGGGAGAACACCGCCTTTATGGGCACGGTTGTGACCTATGGACGCGGGATTGGTGCGGTCGTTGGAACCGGCATGCAAACGCAAATCGGGCGCATTGCCGAGATGCTGCAATCTGTAGAGCAAGAACAAACACCGCTGCAAAAGCGCCTCGATCAGCTAGGGCGCACCCTGGGCTGGGCGGCGCTGGCGGTATGTGGCCTGGTCTTTCTGTTGGGCTGGCTGCGCGGCACGCCTCCGCTGGAGATGTTCATCATCGCCGTCAGCCTGGCGATTGCCGCCGTGCCCGAGGGGTTGCCCGCTGTTGTGACCATCAGCCTGGCCCTGGGCATGCGCGAGATGATTAAGCGCAACGCCCTCATCCGAAGGCTGTCATCGGTTGAAACGCTCGGCTCAGCCACGGTGATCTGCTCCGACAAGACTGGAACCCTGACCCAGAACGAGATGACGGTCACCCGCGTCGCTGCCGATGGGGAGTTTATCGACATCACCGGAAGCGGGTATGCTCCCGAAGGCGATTTTCTCTATCAGGGTGCCCCCATTAATTTGTCCGACTATCCCGCCATTCTCACCACGTTGTGGATTGGCGCGTTGAATAATGATGCTGTCTTGGAGACGCACACCACCGATAAAGGCGAGATCATCTATCGGGTCGTGGGTGACCCCACCGAGGGCGCCCTGTTGGTCGCCGCTGCTAAAGCGGGCGCAATGTCCAGCCCGCTGAATCAGTCTTATCCGCGCATTCAGGAAATCCCCTTCGATTCTGACCGCAAGCGCATGGTCACCGTGCATACAGTCAGCGACCCCAAACCCGAAGACATTTCCCCCTTTTACGACGATAAACAACGCCAGTGGTATGTAGTCGCCGAGAAAGGCGCCCCCGATGTGGTCTTGCAACAATGCACGCACTACCAGAATCGCGAAGATCAGGCAGTGCGATTAGATGACGAACAGCGCCGCCGCATTCTGGATGCCAATGATTCGATGACCCAGGATGCCCTGCGCGTACTGGGTGTGGCCTACCGGGTAGCAAACAATTTAGATAATGACAATGATGGCGAGTTCATGGATGACGGTCTGGAAGAGAATTTGATCTTCGTTGGGCTGATCGGCATGATTGACCCCGCGCGCCCCGAGGTGACTCCGGCGTTGAATGTAGCGCGTACGGCCGGCATCCGTACGGTAATGATCACCGGCGACTACCCCAACACCGCCCGCGCTATTGCCGATGACATCGGCCTGCTCGATGAAGGCCGTGGTGTCCTTACCGGGGTGGAACTCGACACCCTGGATGACGCCGCATTGCAAGAGAAAGTGCGTCATACGGATGTCTTTGCCCGGGTTTCGCCGCAGCACAAGATGCGCGTGGTGCAGGCGTTGCGCGCCAACGGCGAAGTGGTGGCAATGACCGGCGACGGCGTCAACGATGCACCTTCCATCAAACAAGCCGACATCGGGGTGGCGATGGGCATCACCGGCACAGATGTGACCAAAGAGACCGCCGATATGGTGCTCACCGATGATAATTATGCCAGTATTGTTTCGGCAGTGGAGCAGGGGCGCGTGATTTACAGTAATATTCGCAAGTTTGTGTATTATCTACTCTCATGCAACCTGGCTGAAATTGCGATCATATTCCTGGCGACGTTGATGGGTTTGCCCTCCCCCCTGACAGCGATTCAGCTTTTATGGCTCAATCTGATTACCGATGGCGCGCCGGCATTAGCGTTGGGCGTTGAAGAAGGCGATCCCGACATCATGGACAGGCCGCCGCGCCCGCCCTCCGAACCGATTATCAATCGCATGATGCAGACCGGCATTGCCATCCAGACGATTGCCATCACCGCCATTACCTTGATTGCCTACAAGATTGGTCTCAGCCAATACCCCGGTCAGCAAGAGATAGCCGAGTCGATGGCCTTTGTGGCGCTCTCCTTCTCAGAGTTGCTGCGGGCCTTTACTGCCCGTTCGGAGGTCTATCCGATATTGAAATTGGGCTTGTTCACCAACCGCAGTATGAACTGGGCGGTAATTTCATCGTTGGTCTTGCTGCTGGCAGTGATCTATATCCCCTTCTTGCAGCCGGTCTTTGATACCGCCCCATTGACCTGGGCGCAATGGCGCTATTTGCTCCCGCTGCTCTTTGTCCCCGCGTTGGCGGCGGAAGGGACCAAGTGGTTTATTGCACGACGGCGGGGATGATGATTAGCCCCCAAAGATGTTCAAACCTTTGGGGGCTTTTTATTTGCACCCAGGGGAGAATTATTGTAAACTTTTCTCATTGGTATCTCAGGCGCGACGCACGGACCTAAAAGATTTCTGAGCGATTCGAAACGCGCAGCGCGTCGCACCTAAAAAACGGGGATCGTTCCCAATGACCAAACAAATCTTCATCAGCTATTCTCGCAAGGATGCCGACGATTTTGTAAAAGGCCTGGTCGCTGACCTGGAAGCACGCGGCGTGTACGCCTGGCTGGATCAGCGCGACATCCAGGCCGGGCAGCGCTGGGATCGCGCCGTGCAGCGCGCCCTGCGGGATTGTGAGTACTTCCTGGTGGTGCTATCTCCCCAAGCGGTCGAATCGGACAATGTGCTCGATGAAATCGCCTACGCTTTGGACAAAAGCAAACGCGTCTTTCCGGTGCTTTATAAAGATTGCGAAACCCCCTTCAGGCTGCGGCGCATTCAGTATATTGACTTTCAGTCAGGCTATAAAAGAGGCCTGGAGCGGTTAATCGGCCAGCTTGAATTGGCAGGTGTTTCAATGACTGCAGCAACAGCGATTGCCCCACGAGAGTTTTCGCCCCCCGATATGCTCGAACTCACTACTCCCGTCGCAATGCAACTGATGCGCGTACCGGCAGGAGAATTCTTGATGGGGAGTGATAATGCTAGTGACCAGGATGCTTATAATGATGAATTCCCCCAACACCGTGTTTATCTTCAGGAGTTTTATATCAGCAAATACCCTGTTACCAATGCGCAGTATGAAGCCTTTGTGAAAGCCTCGAATTACAAAGCCGCTGGAGATTGGCAGAAGTATGCTGCCTCGGGCAAGGAGAATCACCCCGTGGTGAATATCTCCTGGCACGACGCGCAGGCCTTCTGCGAGTGGCTAAGCAAAGAGAGCAGACAGACCTTCTGCTTGCCGACCGAAGCCGAGTGGGAAAAAGCGGCGCGAGGTGGCCTGATTTCGTCTGTGGCTAGACGAGTTTTGGGCGATGTAGATGCCCGCATTTTTCCGTGGGGCGACGCCTTTGATGAGGAGAAATGCAATTCTAGAGAATCCGGCATCGGCACAACCGCCCCGGTAGGAAAGTATTCACCGGGCGGCGACAGCATTTATGGCGCGGCGGATATGAGCGGCAACGTCTGGGAATGGTGTAGCAGCTTGTACGAGGCGTACCCCTACGCCCCGGAAGATGGCCGCGAAGATTTGTTGCCCACTAGTACTAGTAGGCGTGTTGTGCGCGGTGGCGCATGGCTAACTGTTCGTAGGTTCGTGCGTTGTGCTGCAAGGAATAGGTTTTTTCCTACGGACGTTCTTGAAAGCGTTGGGTTTCGTCTTATATCCTCAGGCTAGTTCACCAGTGCATTGCACCTGCAAGGTGCGATGCACTTGGTTGGGATGCACTTGAACTGCTTGATTAATTAAAATGTACCCCAGACGACCAGATTACTTTCCCGGCGGGCATTACCACATCTATAACCGCGGCGCGCATGGCGTATCCATTTTTCGCGAGCCGGACAATTATATTTTTGTTGTACGCAAGATTAAGAAATATTGCGCTGAATTCTCTCTATGTTTGATTGCCTATTGTCTGATGCCTAACCATTACCATTTTCTAGTTCGTCAGGACGGGGATGATCGGGCGGGTTTGTTGCCGCAGCGGGTTTTTAATAGTTACAGTAAAGCATACAACGCGCGTTATGGCCACAGTGGGACTTTGTTCGAAGGCCCGTATAAGGCGATTCATGTTGATGAGCAAAGATATTTACTACACCTTTGCCGCTATATCCATGCCAACCCAGTAAAAGATGGCTTGGTGGATGATATTGATGACTGGCCTTACTCTAATTATGCGGAGTGGATAGGGACGCGATCGGGCACGCTGGTTGACATAGCATTTGTTCGGGAGAATTTTCCAACACCAGATCGTTATACTGCCTTCGTGGAAGATTATCTTCGCACATTCGTTTTGCCTAATGAAGTCAGACAATATTTAGGAGGTTGATGAACGAAGTGCATTGCACCTGCAAGGTGCAATGCACTCAATTGCTTCACGCGTAAATCACATACTCCCGCAAAAACTTCTCCAGTGTGCCATAAAAATGCTCAATCGTCTCCGGCTTGCGGAAGCCATGCCCCTCGCCGGGGTAGACGTGGTACGCGTGCGGAACGCCGTTGCGCGCCAGGGCGGCCACAATGGCATCCGATTGTGCCTTTGGCACGACCTTATCATCCTCGCCCTGGAAGACGATCACCGGGTCTTGAATCTTCTCGGCAAAATAGAGCGGTGAGCGCTCGCGGTACACGGCGGCGGCCTCGGGCAGGGGGCCTAAAAGCGAGTCCGAGTAGTGCGCTTCAAATTTGTGCGTGTCGGCCACCAATGAGAATTGATTGGCAACCCCATATAGGCACACCCCGGCCTTGAACGTGCCGGGATAATCCTCCAGCGCTTTGAGTACGGTGAAGCCCCCGGCGCTGCCCCCCATGATGACTATTTTCCCGCTATCGACGTGCCCGGCCTCGGCTAGGGAGCGCGCCCCGCTGACGGCATCTTCAACATCGTAGATGCCCCAATTGCCGCGCAGCATGTCGCGGTAGGCGCGTCCGTAGCCGGTACTGCCGCGATAGTTGACTTGCAGCACAGCGTAGCCGCGCGTGGCAAAAAACTGCACCTGGGCGTCGAAACTTGCCCCGCGCTGGCTGGTCGGCCCGCCGTGGATCAGCACCATCAGCGGAGGCAGGCCAATGCCCTCGAACTGCTCACTCTGTAAGGCATAGAACAGGCCATGCACATCGTTGCCGTCCATGCCGCGCCAGGTGATCGCTTCGGGGGCGGCGTAGGTCTCGGCGGGTAGATCTTCGGGGGCAGAACGCCGCCAAACGCGGCAGCCACCATCGGGGTCGCTGACGATCACCCGCATCGGTTGTTGGCCGCCGGAGGCTATCAGGGCAATGTGTTCTTGGCGCGGATGCACGGCAATCTGTTCCAGCCAGGTATATTCTTCTGGGAGTGTAATTTGCCTTTCCTCGCCGCTATCTACATCCACCTGCCACAAATAGCTGATGCCGTTCTCGATTCGAATGAAGAATACCCTTTCTCCGCCCGGGCTAAATCCATACGTTCGCATCCCCTGCACCCAGGCGGGGATGCCGTGCTCGGCTTCGGCGCGGGTGAGTTGGCGCGATTCGCCGCTATCTAAATCGTGCAGGTAAATTTGCCACCAGCCGCTCGCGTCGGAGACATACGCCAGGTAGCGCCCATCAGGTGAAAACTGCGGCTGAAAGATCGAGGTCTGCTCATCCCCGGCGATCGTTTGCACTTCGTCCACCTGCCTACCATCGACCTGCAACCTAGCTATTTTTAACATCGTCCCGTCCCACGGCATTTGCGGATGATTCCATGCAACCCAGGCAATGCTCTCCCCGTCCGGATGCCAGCAGGGCTGCATGTAAAAATCGTCGCCGGAGATCAGTTTGACCGGCCAGGATTTTCCGTCCGTATTCACGATAGCCAGTGCATCTTGACCTTCATAGGTGTGGATGAAAAGAAGGCGGCTGCCATTGGGGGAGATTGCCGGGGATGCAGCGGCGCCGAATTGAGGGGTGATGGGTTTCGCAGCTCCGCTCCCCTGGGTGGGCTGCCGGAAAATGCGTTTCGATTTACTCTCGACGAAATACACCGTCCCGCGCCCGGCGCAGAAATCGCCGCCGCCGTAACCCACCCCGCCGCTGGCGGTGTAGTCGCTGTTCAGGTCGCGAAAGGCTTCTTCGTTGGGCGGCTGCACTACGAGTGCGCCCCCCGCACCGCGGCTCTCCCGCCAGACGAGTGAGCCGTCATCGTCCCAGGCGATATCGCTGAATTTCAACCCTGCGCCGATGCGTTGCGGTGTGATTGGGCTGGGCCATAGACCATATTGTTTGCGTGCTTTCATGGTTGAACTCCTTTTCGGTTGAAGGTTACAGCCTGCAACCCTCAACGTTCAACTTGTAACCGAAAAGACATGCGATGAATATCTGAACGGCCTAATTTTGCAATTGCCTTACGGTGTTGTTGTGTGCCATAGCCCTTATGCGCGGCGAGACCGTAGCCGGGATATGTTTCATCGAATTCGATCATCAGGGCGTCGCGGGCGGTTTTAGCGAGGATGGAAGCCGCGGCGATGCTCAACGAGCGGGCATCTCCCTTGACCAGCGAGGTTTGGGGGGTGTCTGTGTTAGGCAGCAACAAGTAATCGAGCAACAGGTGTTCGGGTTGAATGCTCAGGGAATGCAGGGCGCGTTCGGCGGCTAAGCGCGTGGCCGGGACAATGCCCTGGGTGTCAATCTCTTCGGGTGACGCCCACCCCACGCCAAATGCCAGGGTCAGGTCCTGCAGGCGCGTTGCCCAGGCTTTTCTTTGGGTGGTGGTCATTTGCTTGGAATCACGCACCCCGCTCAGGCTGCGTTCGAGCATCCCCTCCGGCGGCAAGATCACGGCTGCGGCAGTTACCGGCCCGGCCAGGGCGCCGCGTCCGGCTTCATCAATTCCGGCCACATGTTTTAAACCTGCTTGCCAGAGTGCGTGCTCAAATTCCAGGGTGGGATTTTCGGGGATTAACGCCGGGTCAATCTTTTGGGGCATCGTAATGGCCTCGGAGGGCGTTTTTGTGAATGGTGAAAATGTCCAGCGCCATTTGTAGGGCATCGCGGATGGGGTTGAGTTTGGTGTCGGCGTTGAAGTACCAGGGGATGGGAATTTCGCGGATGCGATAACCACGCCGCCGGGCTTGAAAGAGGATTTCAATGTCGAATGACCAGCTGGTGAGCGTTTGACGGGCAAAAATTTCTTCGGCTACTGAAGCGCGGAAACATTTAAAACCGCATTGCGTATCGTGCATGCCGGGCAGCGCCAGGGCGCGGATCATCAGGTTGATGGCGCGCCCGCCCAGATGGCGGTATTCGGGTTCGTTGTAGCGCACCGCGCCGGGGGCTTCGCGTGAGGCAATGGCGATATCGAAATCGTTTATTTGTGGGGGTAGAAAGCGGTTCACTTCGGCGATAGGCATCGAAAGATCGGCATCGCACATAAAGCGGAATTCTCCGCCGGCGGCCAGCATACCGCGCCGGACAGCCAAGCCCTTGCCGGGGGTTTGCTCTTGCAGTACGCGGTACGGCGAATGATTCTGAGCGAAGGCTTGGGCAATTTCGAAAGTGCGGTCATGGCTGCCATTTTCGACGATGATGATTTCAGTCAGATAGGATTGAACTTGTATAAAATTGAACACCTGCTCCAGTGTTTGGGGCAGGCGTTGTTCTTCGTTATGAGCGGGGATGATGATGGATAGGCGCGGAGTTTCCACAGTTTCTTTGTAGCGGTCAGTTTTGTATCATTAATTGACACGCCGCCATTGCAGGGGTCAGGCTGTTAGCATAATAATTAATAGGAAGATAACCAGAATAATTACCTCGGCCAGCGCGAAAGCGCCCAATATCAACCATTGACGGGTTGAAAAACGCGCTTTGTGGCGCAGGGGTTTGATAGCTTGATCGAAGCCGGTGTCGATATTTTGGGTGAGTGAACTTCTTGGTCTACTTTCGGGTTTGGGGCCTGGTTCTATTTCTGTTGTGCGTTGGACAATAATTTCAATCAGCTTGTAACGTCGTTCGCGGTCCATAACTGGTGAGGCCCCGGCAAGTTGTGTTGCGAAGCGTTCCAGGCCATCGCTTAAAACTACGCGAACGTTTGGGCGTATGGCATCGACATGTGTCCCGGGGTCGGTGAGTACGAGTATGCCTTCGATGGGAATGTCGCTATAGCCATGCTCACGTAAGAAAGTTTCAACAGCGAGCGCCATCAAGTTAGTGCGCGTAATCAGGTTGGGTTTGGTCGCCTGGAATTTTCCAGAACTGCTGTTCATCAAACTCCACGAATTTCCCTGTGTGCGAAAGATACCTTTGGCAGGACTATTGTAGATGGCAGAAATCCCTTGAGGTCCGATTAGGATCAGCGGCACAATAACCTCCGGCGCAGGCAACGGGGTATTGCGGAGCAGGGTAAAGGAATTATCTAATGAGCGTAAAAGATGACGGATAACGACTTCTTGAGATTTCATTTCCGCGGGCCAGCTGAAGCCATGTTTGAGCATCAAATGTAGACGCTCAAAAAATGACATTTTACCGCCCTCATAGGGGGTGGGGGATAGATCGCGTACTATCATAACTCGGCCACTCATTTTGCTTATAAAATGGACAAAACTTGTGCTTGAATTATACCAGTGCAAGGGGGGCATCTTGCTAACGAATTAGCAATGTTAGGGGTGACGTGGTTGTAGTGATGAATGCCCCGCAATTAGTCATCTTTGATAAAAAGTCGCAGCTAATTTTGCTGCGACTTCGAAGTTGATCTAGAAAATGGGCGCTCCGGCGAGATGATCCTTTTGTCTGGTTGGTTTGTCTCCGGTGATAATTATCTGAGTGTTGCCTGTGCCATCCAACCTGAGCGGCGCGTGAATGTCGAAATCATTGCCCAATAAAGTTTTGCGCTGCCCGACGAAAAATCGCTTGCCATCCTCCAGCTTTTCGATGAGGGTTTCCCGGTCGAGTAATAGCAGGTCGGTGAAGACAAATCCCTTGCGTTCGTAGGCGCGCACCCATTCAATTTTTCCTGTGGGGGAATAGTGAACGGCTTCAATGACACCGTCAAATTTTTTCGTTTTTATCATCTACATGCTCCCAAAATGTGGTAAAGACAACTGAAGTTTGGCTATATTTTTCGTTTACTTTACTTTCCGGTAAGTGGGTAGAGAAAATGGTCTCAACACGTGGTAGA
>CAYFMI010000008.1:0-71090 GCA_964344175.1 uncultured Anaerolineales bacterium | reverse complement strand
TGCGTTCTTTGCGCTCTCAGCGGTAAAAGCGCTTTTCGTTTCGACTTTAAGAAATCCCTGCCAACGGCGGCAAGTTATCCTCCAATTCAGGGTGCAGGGAATAGTATTCTTCCCGCAATAGATCCATATTGAGGTTGTCGTAGCGCTGCCCGTTCTTGAAGATGGATTCCCGTTGACGGTATGAAATCTTGAAGCCCAGTTTCTCCGCCGAACCAACGGCGCGCGGGTTACCGCTGTGGGTCCAGAGACGCACAACCCGAACGCCCATCTCCTCAAAGATGAATTGCAATAAAATTTCCAGGGCTTCGATGGCGAAACCACCGCCCCAAAATTTCTTGGCAATCATAATCCCTATGGTGACATCCCAGCGCAACTTCAGACCGGTATAGCTGATATACCCAATCATCTCCCCGCTCTCCTGGTGTTCGATAATGAAGCGTCCATCGTCGCGGTCATACGAAAATTCACGCTGCTCGAACTGCTGCGTGAACATCCTCTCGGTGTAATCTGGCGGCAGGGTTTTGCTCCAGGCCTGCGTTTCAAGGTCATTGCGCAGCGCAACCAGGAAGGGCAGATCATCCGGGCGCTGTTCGCGCAGGCGTACTTGCTTTCCATGCAATGCCACGGCTACGCTCCTCTCTGCGCCAGCCATTCAGGGCGCAATATGTCCACACCGACCCAGTCGAAATAGACGCCATCTTTTAGCCCAACGCGGCGCATCTGCCCGGTTTGGCGAAATCCCTGAGATGTGGCAAAATGCCGCCCGGCTTCATTCCAGGATGCAAACCCGCCGCCGATATTGTGCGCCGGCGTGTTCTCGAAGACATATGTCAACAACACATTGAGAACTTCACACCCAAATCCCTGGCGCTGATCGTCGGGAGCAATTGCAACAGAAATGTGCGGGCAGTGCGGATCCCAACCCCAATCGGCGCTGGCATGCCCGATGAATTTTTCGTTGTCAACAGCAATCACCGCCAGGTGGAATTGTTTCTTTCCTTCGGCCCACTTGGAAATTATGGCATCGGCCTGGGCGCGAGAAAGCGGCAGTTCGTTGGGGAAATCCCAGGGGATGTAGCGCCGCCCGGTCATTGCTGGATGATTTAGATAGGCATGCAAAGCTGGGGCATCTTCTGGCTCAAAAGCCCGCAGATAAACCCGCTCACTACGCAAAAAACTGGCTGTCATACTTCACTCCTCTGTGAGTGATTGACGCACTTTATCGGCATCCAAGCTGCCGACGACGCGCCACAATTCTTCACCTTGAGAGTCAAAGAAGACAAATGTTGGGGTAAAGGTGCCATACTCACGGGCAAGATCGCGCCCGAACGCAGATTGAACATCAACACGCACCACGCGTAACGGGTCTTGAAACTCTTCTTCCAACCCATCCACGATGGGCTTCGCCGCGGCGCAGGCAAATCAGAAGGGAGATTGCATTTCGAGAAGGACAGCGCGCCCCTGACCCAACTCGGCCTGGAATTGAGCTAGCCCATCGTCAGATCCCGGCTTGGGGCGCAGGAGCAGCCACCCCCCAATCATGACGGCCATAACAACAAGTAAGATCATTCCATCGGCAGATTTGTATCCGTCCCGCAACAAGAAATACGCTGTCATCCCCACAACAAAAATTGCACTGAGGATCATTGAATAGTGATTGATTAGTTCCATTTGACCTCCATGGTTGATTTCGTCCTTGACCCGATGAACATCTTTCGTTAGAATTGCCTTCACGTAGCCAAAGTGGCGGAACTGGCAGACGCGCACGACTCAAACTCGTGTTCCTTCGGGAGTGTGGGTTCGATTCCCACCTTTGGCACTCAAATTATAACAGCCCGAAATGGGCTGTTATTTTTTTGGAGGAAATTCGGTTTTTTGCAATTCCGCCGTTATAATTAGGGCTATAGGATTCACTTGGTATCGCGCAAGGTGCGCCGCCCTACACGTCCTTATTTTCGGGGTTGCCATTTTTGCAAGCGCGTAACTGTAAAAAGTTTCATCGAGTTCATCATGGGAAAGGATTTATGTACTCACTGAACAGCATTTTGGGCGTTATCATGGGGGGCGGGCGCGGCTCGCGCTTGTATCCACTCACCCGTGATCGTGCCAAGCCTGCCGTCCCTATCGCCGGAAAATACCGGCTGATCGATGTCCCGTTGAGCAACTGCATCAATTCAAACATCAACCGCATTGCTTTGCTAACGCAATTCAACTCGGTTTCGCTCCACCGGCATATTACAACCACCTACAATTTTGACCCCTTCCATCATGGTTGGGTACAAATTTGGGCTGCTGAGCAAACCGTCACTTCGCAGGCCTGGTATCAGGGCACTGCCGATGCCGTGCGCCAGCAACTGCTCGAAATCCGTTCGACCGGCGCAGATTTTGTGCTCATTCTGGCGGGCGATCATCTCTACCGCATGGATTACGCTGAAATGGCGCGCTTCCATTGGGAGTTGGGGGCCGACATTACCGTTGCGGTGCAACCGGTATCCACAGAGCAGGCGCCGCGCTTCGGGCTGCTAAAACGTAATTCTGATTTCTCGATTTCTAACTTCGTGGAAAAACCCAAAGACCCCGATGTGCAAAAACAGTTTATCAGCCGAGATGACCCAGGCAGACCTTTTCTCGGCTCAATGGGCATCTACCTGTTCAACACAGACGTGCTCGTTGATGTGTTATCCCGCACCACTGACGACGATTTCGGCGGTGAGGTGATCCCTAAGGCGATCCACACCCACCGCGTTTACGGTTTTGATTTCGACGATTATTGGGAAGACATCGGCACAATCCGCTCGTTCTACGATGTCAACCTGTCACTATCGCAACCCGATACCCCCTTCGACTTCAACGACCGCGACAGCCTGATCTTCACCCGCCCGCGCTTCTTGCCCAATTCGGTTGTTTACGGGGCGCACCTGAAAAACGTACTCATGGCCGACGGCTGCCGGATTGGCAATGCCGACATTGCAAACGCCGTCATCGGGTTACGTAGCCGCATTCGAGATAGAGTAAAGATCAGCAATACCTACCTTATGGGCGCCGATTATTTCGAAGAAGCGCGCCGCGTGCGAGATGGGGTGCCCATAGGGATTGGCGCCAACTCGATCATCGAAGGAGCTATTCTGGACAAGAATGTCTGCATCGGTGAGGATGTTGTCATCCGCCCCTTCCCGCGCGGCACGGATGTGGATGCCCAAGATTGGATCGTCCGCGATGGCATTGTCGTGATTCCCAAAAATACTGTCCTGCAACCAGGGACAGTCATCAGCCCCTAGTTTATTCTGCTTACAGGATACCACGCGCACAAATCATCAAAAAACAACCATGCACCCCGAATAGTCATTTTGGGGTGCATGGTTGCTGCTTCAGGCAACTTCCACTTGCATGGTATGAATATCAAATTCTGGGGGATGCTCAAAGTGTTTTTTGACAGCACACTGATCGGCGGCGCGCACCAATGCGCTGTGATACTTCTCAGGAAAATCGGGTGGAACCTGAATCTCCAGCTCGATCTTTCCTAACATGCCATAATTGGCCGGATCATTGTACATACGTTGAACAATGCGGATTCCTTCGGGGTTTAGCCCGCGCTGGCGGCAAAAGCCCAATACATAGATCCCCGCGCAGGTCCCTAAAGAAGAAAGAAAGACTGCAAAAGGTGTCGGTGCAGCGCCTGTTCCGCCGCCCATTGGGGGCTGGTCGGTTGCGACAGTGTACGGGCCAAAATGGGCATCTACGCGTGCTCCACCGGGAAAATCGATCACCATTTCCATGAAAAAATACCTCCAAAAATTATCGTATCTACTCAGCTCGAATTTCCGTAGAGATCTTATCAAAACAGGGTATGCGTGGGGGGCTATGCTCCCCACGCATACCCTGTTTTCGGCCTCTTCCGGTTCCAGGTTGAGTAATTACAAATTCGCTGTAACACTATTGAGATGCAAGTTTCTCAAAAAGGTTTCACTTGGTAGCATTTCTTTTCCCCCAATGCTCGCTGCCGGATATTCGCGATCCACCGGGGGGTCATTATACTTTGCCGGGAAAGGCGTGTCAAATATAGGCCGCCATATGAGCAAAGTGTCCCATATCTGGGATGTGTTTCAACAGCCTGAGAGCATGCCTTTTTTCTTATTCTGTGGATAACTCGGCAAAAACTGTGGAAAAGTACCTCAGATTGTTGAAAACTCGTTCTAATTATTCGCGCACAAAGTTTTTAGCACCCCCATATGTGGGGGTGCAGGTTTTTCTTATTCCAGATCTTCGGAAAGCTCTTTTTAGGGCTATTTTATCTAAAGTTTTTCGCGTTTTCTCCCCCACTGCGCTGGGGAGAAAAAAGCACTGTAAAGACACGTTATGTGGGGATGCGAAGAAAAGTATCCCCTGTATATAGGCCTTTCTTTTCATTTCATTGCGGTTGTCCACATATCCCCAGCCCCTACTAAGATTACTACCTTAACATATCATGTTACACTTGTGTATATGTTAAGGCAAAAATCAACGAAGTCCATAAACCTATGAAACCACTTATTGTAATTGCATCTAATCGAGGGCCTTACTCATTTCAAAAAAAACGTGATGGTACGTTTGATGTCCAACGAGGGTCTGGGGGACTGGTTACGGCATTAGGAACTTTAGCAACAGAACATGAAGTTTTATGGGTTGCTGCGGCAATGAGTCCTGATGACCGCCTTTGGGCCAAAGAGCAAGCCCATGCGCCTCAGAATGTCGAAGGGATCATGATGCGCCTGGTCATCCCAGATGCAGATGCCTACGAGGGATACTACAATATCATTTCTAATCCCTTGTTATGGTTTATCCATCATCAGCTATGGGATGCCCCGCGAACACCCAACATAACCGAAGAAACCTGGCAGGCATGGAAAACCGGCTATTTGAAAGTGAATCAACTGTTTGCCGATACAATCGCCGAGAGCGTAAAAAACGCCGATCAACCGATTATCATCTTTCCGCAAGATTATCACCTTTATATGACCGCACACTTCTTGCGAAACCAACTGGGGGATCGGGTACAAATTCAACCGTTTGTCCACATCCCCTGGCCTAGCCCTGATGCGTGGCAAATTCTGCCGCGCAAGATTCGGAACTCCATGCTATCCAGTTTGCTGGCCTCAGATCGAGTGGGGTTTCAAACAACTAAAGATGCCTTCAATTTCATTCAAACTTGCCGTTTCTATTTGAAGGATGCCCATACAAAAGGAAGCCGAAATTCAATTCATTACCGCGATCGCCTCGTCAATGCGCAAGCTTACCCTATTTCGGTGGATGTGACCAAAGTGCAAGAGCTTTCAGAAGAAACTGAAACAAAACTCTTAAAAGCGCAGTTGATCAATTATATTGGCGACCGCGATCTAATTTTGAGAGTTGACCGCATCGAGCCGAGTAAGAATATCCTGCGAGGATTACGCGCCTATCGAACATTGATAGAAAAATACCCTGAACATCGCGGGCGGGTGCAAATGTTTGCGCTATTGGTTCCCTCGCGCATGGAAGTTGAGCAGTATCAAGATTATTTGCGGGAGATCATGGCCGAAGCCGGTTTGATAAACGCCGAGTATAGCGATTCGCTATGGGAGCCGGTACGCATCATAGTTGGCGACAACTACCATCGGGCAATTGCAGCCATGCAATTATATTCGGTTTTGTTGGTCAATCCGCTCGTTGATGGGATGAACCTGGTCGCTAAAGAGGGGGTGTTGGTGAATCAGCGCGATGGTGTTTTGGTGCTATCAGAGAGCGCCGGGGCTTACGAAGAATTAGGCGAGTTTGCCTTATCGATTTCCCCGTTTGATATTTATGGCACAACCGAAGCGATGCACCAGGCTTTGGTGATGCCTCGGGATGAGCGTAAACATCGGGCAGATAAGATGCGCACACATGTGCAACAAACCGGTGTGAAGCACTGGTTTGCTGCTCAGGTAAAAGATGCCCTGAATGCATTGACTACGTCGGATGCAGGGGAGTAACTTCGAGCGCCTCGATTGCAATGAAGTGCTCTTCTTTTGTAGGTAGTGTTCCAAAATTCAGCCTGCCGTCAGGACGCAAAGCTGCATACTGATTATCGAGCCAGATCACTGTTCCCAACGGTGCACACGGGGCTATTGGGGAGGTAAAGATACATTCATCATTCACCGAAAAGGCAACTGAGTTGGAGCGCCAGGCAAGGGTATAGGTATGCCATTGTGTAGGCTCCAGGTTGAGATGAGCGGCATCTTGGCGAATGATCTGACGCGCCAGGCGGCGAAACAAACGGGCGCCGGGTTTCCACGTTAGTAAGGGGAGGGCCGGCGCCCCAGCGGCCAGGAGCGCCGGTGACAAAGGGGGAGAGCGAAAGGTCGCTGCCAGGAAGCCATTGGCGGGCAGATCATCGCGTAACGAAAGATAATTCTGGGGAGAAGCAAAGAAAAACCAGGCCGCATTAGGTAAAACAGGAAGGCGGCGTGTGCCGCCGCCAAAGCCAAAAGAAAGACTGAACGGATCATTCCATAGCCCAAACCCCCAGGTGCCTGGAATACATGCATGCGAGACACGAGCGCGTAAACGCAGCGTTAGAGGGGAATGCCATAGAAAGTCGCTGCGTTTCTTGGAACTGTAGTCATCTACCTGCGCCAGCCGGTAGTTCCCTTGCGGGCCTGCCGGGATAGACAGTTCCCAGGCATTTTTGCCTTTGGGCGTTACACTGGCTCCAGACGTAGACTGAGTCTGCACGGACATCGATGCGTGCTAACCGGCTTTGAGGATGTGTGTCAGGATGGTTGCACCACTGCCACCGATATTTTGTGTCATGCCAATTTTGGCTCCCTCGACTTGAGAGCCATTGGCATCGCCGCGTAACTGCTCAACGGCTTCGACAATTTGATACATGCCAGTGGCCCCAACCGGATGGCCGCGGGCCTTCAATCCGCCGCGAGTGGTGATGGGAATGCGCCCCCCGATCTTGATGTCAGCATCCAGCCCCAGGCGTGGCCCCTGGCCGCGCTCGGCAAAACCCGAGGCTTCCAGAGAGAGCGCCGACATGATCGAAAAGGCGTCGTGCAACTCAAAGAAGTCGATATCACCCGGCCCCATACCGGCTTGCTGGTAGGCTTGCTTAGACGATTTCTCGGCTGCTGAGAGCCACAAGGCATCACGGCGGTCATGAACGGCGATTGTATCGGTGGCCGCTCCGGAGCCTGCCACGCGAATCAGGGGCCGGTCTGCGCGGCGGGGCAATAGATCGGCAGGCATGATCACAACGGCGGCAGCGCCATCGCCAATCGCTGAAGAATCCATCAAATTGATCGGATCGGAAACCATGGGCGCCCTGATATATTTTTCTTTGGTCAAGGGGATATGCAGGCGGGCGTTGGGGTTGTGTAGAGCATTAGCATGGGCATGGATTGAGAAGGGAGCGAAATCTTCGTGTTTCCAGTTGTATTCATAGAGGTAACGGCGCATGATGAGAGCGTTTAAGCTGATAAAGGAAAGCCCGTGGACGATCTCCCAGTCGGCATCGGCAGCCGTAGCAAGACCGGCGGTGGTTTCGCCGGGGAGCGAATCGGTCATCTTTTCAACCCCCACCACCACAGCGCTGTCGATCTCCCCGGATGAAACCGCCATCAACCCCATGCGGAACGCGGCGGCCCCCGATCCGCATGCCGCTTCGATTTTCATAGCCTCGTGCCCGCGCATGCCTACCCAATCGGCAATCAGTGTGCCAAGATGCTCCTGTCGATCCAATACCCCGGAGAGCATATTGCCGACATACAACGCCTGGGCAGCTTTCATTTCGGCATCTTCCAGCGCGGCTAATACAGCTTCCCCGGCCAACACCAGCAGCGATTTATCCCAATGTTCCGATACCGGTGTTTGCCCGATTCCGATGATGGCGACTTTACGCATGAAGTTTCCTTTTTTCTTGTCTATCTCAGAGGCACGAAGCGCACAGCGAATGTGTACAACGCAGCGCGGGCTGTGCTGCGTTGTTTGCAAGGAGGTCAAACCTTGTTGCAATTATCGCCGGGGGAACTTGCAGAACCTATCAACTCTCTTCGTCAAGCGGAACAACGCGCTGCCGAATGGCGAAGATGGCCGCCTGGGTACGGTCGGCGAGTTGTAATTTGCTGAGAATATTGCTGACATGGGTTTTGACGGTTTTCTCGCTCACCACCAACGCTTTGGCGATCTGGCGGTTATCGAAACCCTGGGCGATGAGCTTGAGCACTTCCAACTCGCGCGGGGTGAGGCTTTCCAGCGCGGGGGCGTCGCCGGAGATCTCTTCCATCAGGCGTTTGGCAATGCGGGGATGCAAACGGGCTTCATGGCGGGCGGCAGCGCGCACGGCATCTAGCACTTCGCCGGGCAGTGAACTTTTTAGCAGGTAGCTCAATGCCCCGGCTTTAATCGCCGGGAAAACCAGCGCATCTTCGTGATGGCTGGTGAGTACAACCACCTGCGTGTGTGGGCTGATCTCGCGGATGGCGCGGGTGGCCTCTACGCCGGTCATCCCCGGCATGACTAAATCCATCAAGACGACATCGGGCGGGTTTCTTTGAATCTGCTCAAGGGCGCTGCGGCCGTCTTCGGCTTCTCCGGCTACTGTCAGGTCGTCTTGGACTTCCAGCAGTTGGCGCAGCCCTTGCCGCACAATGGGATGGTCGTCAACAATGAAAACGCTGATTTTTTCGGTCATCGTATCGAGAAAACTCCTAATTATCTTTACGTATGGAGACTGCCAAATTCGTGCAGGGCCGCTTGCAATTGCACCAAGCAGCCTTCGCCTGCCGCACTGCGAATATCGAGCACGGCGTTGATTTCATCGGCGCGTTCTTGAATGCTGCGCAGCCCTAAAGACGATGATGCGGCGGTCTTCGCCATATCGAAGCCCATGCCATCATCTTCGATGCGTAGCGTAATGCGTTCGCTGCCGTATTCCAGCAGCATAGTTACCTGGGTTGCCTGGGCGTGTTTGGCGATATTGTTGAGTACTTCTTGGGAAATACGGAATAAGGCCTGTTCTACCCCCAGGGGGAGTTCGCGTTCCCCTTGAATGCGCAACACGACTGGGGTTTGGTGTTGATCTTGCCATTTGGCCGATAACTGCCTCAAAGCGGATGCCAGCCCCTCATCCCCTAGCGAAGCGGGGCGCAGTTGCTTAATGATGGCATCCATTTCCAGGTGAATGTCGCGGGCCTGCCCTTCCAGTTGGGAGAGGCGGGCATGGGCTTGTTGGGGGGCTTTTTCGAGCAATTGACGCACCGCGTTGGCCGACAGGCTGAGTGCGAAAACTTGCTGCTTGACAGCGTCGTGGAGTTCGCGGGCCAGGCGGTTGCGCTCATCAATGGCGGCCAGGGCGCGGGCTTCTTCGGCCAGCATGGTGTTGCGCTCAACCAGTGAACGCAGATCGTGCATTTGAGCGCTGATCTGGTTGGCCATGAGGTTGAATTGCTCTCCTACCTGGGCAATTTCATCCTCCCCTTCAATTGGCACACGGCTGTCTAAGTCACCGGCGGCCAGGGCTGCGCTGGCCTGCTTCATGCGGCGCAGCCGGCGGCTGAACGAACGCGCCAGCCAGTTTCCACTCAGGCCGGAGACAAGCAAAGCAATTACCCCGGCGACTAAAATAACTATCCCCAGTGCGGTCAGGGTTTCGCCAGAGCTATAAGGGACCCCAACGCCCCCAATGCGCAAGTATACCCAGCCAAGATGAGTGCCATTCTCAGTAATGATGGCGGCCTGCCCAATGTGGTCTTCGCCGCCGACGGCATAGGTCACCAGCTCTTCAGAGCCTGCCAGGGCTGTCTCTGCGGCGAAGAGTTCACTATCCCACCCCGGTAGTTGGCTCAGGTCGGGCGATGCTCCTGGGGGGTAGCGCCAGGCATCGTTACTGGCTATCACCTCCCCACCAGGAGCGAGAATCACCAGCCAATCTTCATAATATAGGTTGTCGCCATCGGTTTCACCGACCGGCACAAAGCCGTAATCCCAAATAAACGCCTGGGCGAATTCGGTTGTCAGGGGGGTGGTCTCGAGCTGCCAGGCAATTTCATTGGCAATATACCAGGCTTCGTCGCCGGCCCATTGTGCCGGGAGATCTGTTTTCAGGTAGATGAGATAGCCCCCCGCAATCAGCGTTGAGAGGCTGAGCACCGTGATGAGTGTGACGGCGAGATGGGAAAGTGTGAGTTTGGTTTGCATCGTTTTCATAGGATTAGGATTGACGCAGTTCGATAAAAGATATTCCGACAATAAGGGCGTGGGGGGCTACGCGCCCCTATTGTCGGGCTTTCCCGGGTTTAGGGATAAGGTTATTTCAACAAACTTTCGACGACATTTGCCATTTCTGCGACGGAGACACTGCCTTCGACAACGATAAATTGACCGCCGAGCAGGTAGGTAGCAATACTGTATGGCCCATATTCATCGGTGTAGTCTTCAATGAGTACGTCAATGCCGTTGAGCGTATGCCACTCTTCGTCGTAGGGTTCCCAGTCGGCTTCGGTGAGAAATTCGTCCAGCGAGGCGTAGGGGTTGCTGGCCGAACTGACAGAAATGTAGTCTTCATCACCGGGGCCATAAAAATCAACTACGGTGACCTCGCCGCCTCCGGGCGCATACCATATCGCATCTTCGCCAAAGTCTTCAGCGGTCATAATATACGCTTCGTAGAGTGCGTAATTGGCGGGGAGGTAGTTGGGGATGAGCGCTTGCGGGGCCGCAATGCTCTCGTAATCTCCATCGCCATAGTCATCGCCCCAATATTCTTCCGGATCCATAAGCTCTTCGACCTGCGGCGCCTCAAAATTGGCCGCGGGCAGCGTTTGCGCAGCGGCTTGCGGCGCTCCACCGGTGCGCACGTCGATGGTGTACTCGCTGAAATAGCAATCGAATTCACCTTCGGCGCGTTCAGGGTTGATAACGATAAAGTAGAGATGATCGAATGGCCCGCTATCGACACGCACCTCGCCATCGGTGAGCGAGAAAAGGCTGGCCTGCCCATCGGCGATACCGACGAGAATGCCATCGAGTGTTTCAGCATCCAGGGTGATGGTGAGAGGCCCTTCGGCGAGAATTTCAACATAGTCGGCGGCCATCTGACCAACCCCGTCGAGGGGGGTGAATGTGCCGGTGCGGGCTTCTCCTTCTAGCCGTAAGACCGGGTAGCTGGCGCCTTCTTCGAAGGCCCGCGTCAGCAGCGCGACAGAGAAGTTACGCAGGGTATCATCCAGCGTGGTTCCGGCGGCGTTGAGGGCGGCTTCAATCGCTTCGTACCCGTCGAGTTGGGCGCTCTGTTCCCAGATCGCGCGCACGGTCTCATGCCCATATTGCTCAGAAATAAAGCGGATGAAGATCCACTCGCCGTACCAGTGGTTCTCGTCCTCGACGCGTTGCTCGCCGCCGTAGGCCAGTTGACAACTATCGGGTGATTTGAACACGGCCAACAGATCTTCGTTGCCGTCGTTGATGTCGTCGTAAACTTCGTCTTGCATCCAGGTGGCAGTGGCTTCCCAAAGCCAGTCGGCGGGTTCTTCGCCGTCGTAGCCGAATTGGATGGCGTGATTGAATTCGTGTGCTACGGTTGAGCGCATCACATCCAGCACGGCATAATGCTCAATGGCAAACTCGTCTAAATCGGCGTAGTCGTTGTCGAGTACCATAAAGGAGGCCGCAGCGCGTTTTTCGATAGCCGGGGTATTGGGATTATCTCCCGCCTGACCATCGCCGCGATAGCGTTGCTCACCGCCTTCGGTATAGCCAAAAGTGCCATCCCAGAGAATCTCTTGCAGGTAGACATCATAGCGGTCGTCGCCGCCGATGCCCTCATCGGGCGGCGGAGCAGCCCAGCCGAACTGGTCGATTTCGACCTGCCAGGAATATTCCAGGGCTTCGGCAACCTGATTGACATATTCCAGCGAAGCCACCGCATCACGCCCTGAGGTGGTGTAATGTATCCGAAAGTGTTCGGTATCGAGTAGTTCTTCCTCTCCACTCAGGATGGGGCGGTCATTTTCGTCATACTCGTAATCATCGTAGTCGGGGCAGTCGTCGCAGTCGAAGTCATCTTGCGGGGCAGCCTCTATGGAGGGTGGGGGTGGGGCCGCGCTCTCAAAGGGAGCTTCGCTCTCGAAGGCGCGGGTGACTGTGACACAAGCCATACTGCTGAATAAGGCCAGCAGGGTCGCGAGGATGATGAAATACTTGGTAGGTTTAGACATGATGTACTCCTTTTTGTGTAAATGGATACCCCCAGGATACTCAAAAAAAAATGCGGAGACATCGGTCTCCAGATGGATCTTTATCTCAGCCTTTGAGCGGACGAATAGCTACATTCTCTTGGCTGCAAAACCACCCACAGAAATAGAACGAATCCGCGCCTTCACGGAGAGTTATCGGATTTATGCGGAAAAAGACAGACTACTGCGCCGTTTACGGCGGGCTTCTTCATTGGGCGAACATTGCCAGCAGATTCGCCGCGGCGAACAGCCCAACCAACAGCCAGGTTAGCATGTGTGAGTTGCCGCTCATTGAGAAATACATCCCACTGGAAGACAGCGCCATCAGCAAAAAGGCGCTCAAGTGGGTTTCGAATTTGTGTTCACGCAGCCAGGGTACCATTGAAAGTAGTTCTCCTATTCTCACTCACTTTTCTTGTTAATTGTACGATAGAGAATTCTCCTATTGAACCTGTATGATGAAGTCAGGAAGGGACGCAAATTCCTGGTTTCCTGGCTTCATCACGAAATAACATCTTTGAAGTAGAACGCACCGGGGAAATCATCGGCGGCTTTCTTTTCCTTGCCGCTCCAGCTTTCGATGTCAATGCGCAGCACCGCGGTGACTTTTAGATCGGTGTCGGTGGCGGTTTCGTAATCGGCTTCAGGCTTCAGGTGTGGAAAATACTTGTCGCAAAGCAATTGCAGGCCGTGCTTGGCTTCCGATGAGTCTTCGACAATGTGCAAGCGCCCAAAGGCGACCACGCCCGCAAACTCGGTGCTGAACTCCATTGCCCGCTCATCTGGCAGCAGACGGCCCGCTTCGCTGGCGCTGAAGCATGCTTTGGGAGCGCTGGCCGCATTTTCGATGGTGCGGCCTTTCTTGGCCCCGTGCATAAAAATGGCATGGGCATTTTCATCATAGGCAAAGTTGCGCGTGACTACAAAGGGTTGGTCGCCTTGTACGGTTGCCAGGGTGCCAAATTCGGAGCGCGCCAAAAATGCCTTGATCCAACCCTCGTCTTGGCCGCGATCTTTACGCCGAATTTTGGTGTAGTCATTGGTTGTTGTCATTGATTCTCCTGGTATAAAGTATTCAATCGGTGCGCGTACCTTAATTTTCGGTAGCTTCGCATCGAGCTGCAAAAGTGCTAACTTCATTTATCTGGTTCCCATCTCGGCCCCTGCCACCGCCATCAGGCTCACCAGGGCGATCAGCGACCCGGTGTAGACCAGCATCTGCCGCAGTACTTCGCCTTCGCGCCCGGCCATGCCGCCGGTGCTGGCGCCGACAACAATTTTGGTGGGGGCAATGACCGAGCCTAAAGCGCCGCCAGAGGTTTGCGCGGCCAGGATCAGAGCCACGCTGTAGCCAAGTAGTTCGGCGGTGCGCATTTGCAAAGCGGCAAAGACTACGTTTGAGTTGGTATTGCTGCCGGTCATAAACGCACCCAACGCCCCAATCCAGGGGGCCACCGCTGGGAAAGCTATGCCCACTCCTTCGGCAAGTCCGCGCGCCAGGGTTTCGGTCATCCCGGCGTGCTGCATCACGACCGCCATCCCCACCATCGAGGCGATCCCCACGCTGGATGACATCACCTGTTTCATCGTACCGCTGAGGATGCGTTTGACTGCTCCACCCTGATACCATCCGGCGCGTTTGTAAAGCAGGTAACCAATAAGCGAAGAGTAGAGCAAAATGGCCCCAGCATGGCGGAAGATGGGGAGGTCGCGCCCGCTTCCGGCAGGGGTGGCATAACCGAGGGCGGTTTCTACGGCAGGAAAGTTCAGGCTGAGGGTCACGCCGCCGAGAAAGGTCTTTATTGCGGGGATGAGCTGGATGCCCAACGTGATGGCGATCAGCACCCCGTATCCGGAGATGGCAATGCCCAGGGTGCGAAGGTCCAGCGGTTCGCGGTTGTTCACATCTCCGCGATAGCGCCGCGCCAGTGGGAAAGCCACCAACAGCCCGGCCAGGCTGCCTAAAAATGCTCCGATATTCCACAACCCGGAAGTGGCTGCCAGATATTGGGCGCTCCCCATCACCAGCCCCAGAATTAGGACCGGCGCCCAAAGCCGCCGCACTGCGGCCCAGCCTCCGGCGGCGTGCGCCACCATGAAGCCAACAGCTGCCCCGGCGATGCCTAGGAACAACGCCGATGGGGATGCCAGGGTCGGCCAATCTAAACCGGTGGCCGCCATCATGGCATTGAACGACGAACCCAGCGAGCCGAATGTGACTGCCCAGGAGTGTCCCACCGAGGGAATCACCACCGCTGAGAGCGGGGCAAAGCCCAGCCCCACCATGATTGGGGCGATGACGGCAATCGGCACCCCGAAGCCGCCGACCCCCTGCACGAAGGATGCAAAGATCCAGCCGATAATCAGGGCCTGCATGCCTTTATCGGCAGTGAGGTGCGGCAAAGCCTGTGCCAGCGCTTTGATCGCCCCGGCCTCATCGGTGACCCGAAAGAGTAAAAACGCCGTCCAGATGACGAAGAGTACATCTACGGTCAGCAGCAACGATTTAGTGTGGGCCACGGCCAATAACTTGGGGCCGGCTCCGAAGGCGAAGATGGCAATCAACAGCGCGCTGAGGTATCCGGCAGCCCCGGCGCGGGCCGCCCCCCAGCGCAGCCCGACCATTAACGCCAGGATGACAATAATCGGCGTGAGTGCAAGCAAAAAACTCATCTTATTGGGAGGGGGCCTTGGGCGGGAAACGTTTCCCGGGTTCGAAGCGCGCCCGCGCCTCCTTGAGAATTTCTTCGTATAATGTCAGGTTGCGGTCTTCGAGATGATCGAAGGTTTGGAGACTCTTGCTTCCCCAGCCGATGTGCCGCATGGGGTCAGGGTCTAATTTAGCGGCAATAATCTCTTCGGTGCCGCGCGCCTGCGCCAAACGCCAGGCGATGGGGTTCACGATCATACTGTGCCCAAAGCCATAATTCCCGCTGGCGTCGGGGCCAACCAGGTTGCTGCCCACCAGGTAGATATGGTTATCGTATGCGCGGGCGGCGTTGGTGATATACCAAATATCGTAACTGCGCTGCAACGCTGCCGACCGCACGATCACGTCGGCCCCCTGGATTGCCAGCAGGCGCGCGAGTTCGGGGAAATCGCCATCATAGCAGATAATCATGCCGATATTCCCCAGGGAGGTTTCAAAGACCTCGGCGCGGGTGCCCACCTCGGCCCAGCCCCCATGTCCGCGCCGCTCCCAGGGAGCGGGATGGGTTTTGTCGTAAATGCCAATGATCGCCCCATCCGGCCCGATCAAAATAGATGAATTGTAAACGCTGCCGCGCTCAGCCCCGCGCCGGTACGACGGCCAGACAACATGCACGCCCAAATCTTTGGCAGTTTCTTGTATGGCATGGGTGATTTCACCGGGGGCTTCATCAACCAGATCCCACAATTCTTCGGCGGTCAACCCGGTATCGTAGCCGGTGGTCACCGTTTCAGGAAAAGCCACTAATTCGGCATCGTATTCGGCAACCGCCTTCTTGAGCCATTTTACGCCTTTGGCGACGTTGGCTGGCACATCGTTGGGGGTGATGGCGATTTGTACACAGGCAGCGGTGAATTCTCTCATATCTTCCTCGGTTTATTCTACGGGTAAGCGGCGGGCTATAACACGTTTTGGTCTTCAAATGCAGCGACGTCTTCCGGGGAGTATCCCAGTAAATTGATTAATACATCCTGATTGTGTTCACCCAGCATGGGCGGCGGACGATGAATATCGGCAGGTGTTTTGGAGAGTTTGTAGGGGAAACCGCTTGATTTCACTGTTCCGGCGGTGGGATGCTCACTCTCGACGATCAGGCTGCGCGGCACAGCCTGAGGGTGGGCGAACACATCGGGGATGGAATTGATCGGCCCACAGGGCAGGCCTCCCTCCCGCAGATCTTTCAGCCATTCTTCAGCAGCGCGGGTGATGAAGACCTCGCTCAGCAGGTCATTGAGTTCGCCCCGGTGGGCAATGCGTTCGCCGTTACTGGCAAAGCGGGGATCATCTTTCACATCTTCACGGCCAATCACCTTGCACAACAAAGCCCACTGATTTTCGTTGGCCGCTCCGACCACAAACCAGCGGTCTTTGGCCTGGAAAGCCTGGTAGGGGGTCAGGTTGGGATGCCCGTTGCCGTACCGTTGCGGTGGATTGCCGCCGACGAGGTAATTCCCGGCGACATTGGCGAGCAGGGCGACATGTGCATCGAATAGCGAGATGTCGATGAGCTGGCCTTCACCGGTCAGATCGCGGGCGCGCAGGGCCGCCAAAATGGCAGTAGCAGCAAACATACCGGTATTGATGTCGATGATAGGGATGCCGGCCCGCGAGGGCGGCCCCTCCACAGGGCCGGTGATGCCCATCATGCCGCCCTCTGCCTGGAGGATGGCATCGTAGCCGGGGCGTTCGGCATAAGGGCCGGTGCGGCCATAGCCGCTGATGGAGCAATACACCAAACCCGGGTTGAGGGCCTGGAGATCCTGGTAGCCCAACCCCATCTTATCTAATACGCCGGTGCGATAATTCTCCACAAAGACATCCGATTTCATAGCCAGTTGGCGGATGATCTGCTGTCCCTGAGTACTTTTCAAGTTGATGGTGATGCTTTGTTTATTGCGGTTGGTCGAAAGAAAATAAGCCGACTCGCCGGGATACGGCCCGTAAGGTTCTCCTACAAAGGGCGGCCCCCAGCCCCGGCTTTCATCCCCCCGTCCTGGGCGTTCTACTTTTATGACTTCCGCCCCCAGGTCGCCCAACATCATCGTACAGAATGGCCCCGCCAGGGCGCGGGTAATATCCAGAATGCGAATATCCTTGAGTGCTTGCATGGTGTCTTCTCCGTATCTATTAACCTGAGTTGTGGATAAGAGAAACTGCCAAATTTGCGCTTCAGCTCAGATGGTAATTCCAACGCGGTGGCGAGTATACCACCGGGTTGCAAGGAATCCCAGCAGCAGAGCGGGGAGCAGCACCAACCCGGCCTCGGGGCCAAAGGCTCCGCCGGTGAAGAGCGCCGGCCCGTCAACGGTGATCTGTGTCAGCGCGAAAATATCCAACCCGCTAACCGGAAAACCAAAGACCACGCCCTCGAAGTAATTCCAGCCGATGTGCAAGCCAATTGAGAGCCAGAGCTGGCCGGTGCGTACATACCCATAAGCCAGGAAAACGCCCGCCAGCAAGATGCCTGCGGCGCTGATCCAGGTGGCGTTGGGATTGCCAAGATGCAAAATGCCAAATACCGCCGAAGAGAGTAAGATGCCCCAGAATAAATTGATGCCGCTAGCCAGCGTTTGCAAGTGGTAACCGCGGCTGAGTAGTTCTTCATTCCAGCCGACAAAGATGAAAACCAGCAAAATTAGCAGGGCCTCACCGACGACCCTCGAAGCGGGCAGCACATCCCAGGCGAAGCCCTGAAATTGGAGCCAGTCAAAGGCCCACTCAATCAGGTAGATCAGCCCCATCATGACCCCGGTGATGACGATTCCCGCCAGAATATCGTTTAGGGCTTGACGGTCAAATTTCAACCCCAGGCTGATAAAACGACGCCGATCCAGGAAGCGCCGCGCCAGATAAACCGAAAGAAGGATGATCACGAATTCGGCAACTTGCGATAGCAGCAACGGGTTTATTTGGGATGTTGAGATATTTGGCAAGAAGAAAAGAAAACTGATTCCTATCCCTATGAGGGCCATTAGCGCCGTTTGAATGAGCAAACGCCATCCGGCGCGCAGGCGCGGTTCGTCAGGGGAGATGAAAATGCGAGTGAAAATATTGCGTTTTGTCATTGCAGGCCTTTGGGGAATGGGAGTGCTCCGTAAAGATACTTCTTAATCAATTGTTGTCTTGGTCTGAAGCGCGTTTCCGAAAGAGACGAAAATATCGCTGCGATGATCGGGGGCGCTCTTTGCGCCAGATGAGGATCCCTAACCCCGTTGAGGCACTCCCAATCAAAAAAAGCAGTGGAAGGCTATGTTCTGCTTTAACGGAGGTCGCAAACAGGATCAACAGCGTGATACCAACAATCGTAAAGAAGATACCGGCTCGTCCTAATGTGCTCATAGTACTCATAGGATTTACGCAGTTCGATAAAAGCTATTCCGAAAATAGGGGGGTGTACGGCGCAAGTGAGTCACGCCTAATTCAAAAAACGAATTCTCTAGTCGGTAAAGAGCGGTAAGTGTCCTAACGAGATCACATCGTTCCATTGATCTTGATCTCCCTCGGTCAGGATAGCTGCCAGCGCCGCGACTTCGCCCTCGGCCTGCTGCACGATTTGCTGCATGCCTTCCAGGGTCGAGCCGGTGCTGATAACGTCATCCAGCAGCACGGCTTTTTTCTTGTGTACCAGGGTATAGTCTTTCTCATCAAGGTAGAGGCGCTGCGGTCGTCCGGTCGTTATCGAGACGGTTTCAGCCTGAAGGGTCTTACCCATGTAGGTGCGGTAATGTTTGCGCAAAACGACATACGGTTTTTGGCTGACGTGTGAGAGCATGTGCGCCAGCGGAATGCTCTTGGCCTCTGCCGTGATGAGGACATCATACGAATCGCCAGCGAGTTTCTCACTCAGGGCATGGGCGCAGGCCTGCACTAACTCGGTATCTCCGAGAATATTGAGAATAGCAATCCGTAACCCCGGCTGCACCTCGAAGAGGGGCAGTTCGCGATAAACCCCGGCAATTTCAAGCGGATAAACCGAACGATGTGATGTCATAAGAACTCCTGATTAAGAAGGGATTTTCAACGATATGCACAGGCCTTTGCCGCGCCTGCTCAACCGTCCAGATAATCGCGCAAGTGGCGGCTGCGTGTGGGGTGGCGCAATTTGCGCAGGGCTTTGGCCTCGATCTGGCGGATGCGCTCACGAGTGACATTGAAATATTGCCCAACTTCCTCCAGGGTGTGATCTTTGCCATCTAACAGACCAAAGCGCAATTCCAGCACCTGGCGCTCACGTTCCGAGAGAATTGCCAGGGCGTTCTTGACTTGCTCGCGCAGCATTTCGCGGGCTGCGGCATCCACGGGTTGCAAGGCTTCTTCGTCTTCGATAAAATCGCCAAGTTGATTGTTCTCGTCATCGCTGCCTACCGGGCTGTCCAGCGAGAGCGGCGTTTCCGAAGCCTGCATAATGCGGGTGACTTTTCGGGCGGCGCGCTGTAACCGACGATTTATCTCAGGGTCTAAAGGTATTCCGGCGGCTTCTGCGCTGCGAATTTCATCGACATCCTGATTTTTCATAAATCCAGATGCCATGGCCATTTCTTCATGGGTGGGTTCGCGATTCAATTCCTGCGTCAAATGACGTTGCAACCGCGACAAACGGTTGATCGTTTCGTGGACATGTACCGGGATGCGGATGGTGCGGGCCTGGTCGGCAATCGAGCGGCTGACCGACTGGCGAATCCACCAGGTGGCATAGGTGCTAAACTTATAGCCTCGCGTGGGGTCGAATTTCGAGACCGCCCGCAGCAAGCCGACATTGCCCTCTTGAATTAAATCTAGAAAAGAATTTCCCCGTCCGGTATAGCGTTTTGCCACACTGACCACCAGGCGCAAGTTGGCGCGGATAATCAGATTGTGCGCTTCGCGTGCCAGGTCGCGCAGATCCTGAAGTTCTGAATTAATTTGCTCATCCGAAGGCAAATACCGGGAAAATGTACGCCGAGAGGGCAGCTTGTGATTCTTGCCGATATACCCGCGCAGCTTGTGCGCGGTCTCGGTGGGCAGCGCGTAGAACGAAATGAAGATCGTGAAAGCATAGCGGGCAACCGTGTCCCAAAATTGATCTTTTCCCCACATCCCGTTATCCAGATAATTTCTCAAATACGATGGCTCTTTAAGTTCCCATGACGCCCGCAGCCGCAGGGTTTCATCTAAGATGGCAATCAAATCTGGGCAGTCGAATTCCCACCGGGCGATATCTTCGCCAACCCGCTCCCAGGCTGTATTAAGTTCGGCAAACAAGGCACGGTAGGCGCTTTGAGCAGGTGAGACTCCCCGCCGCGCGAGGGGGTGCTGCCGCCCAATCACATCCAGGCGGCGCACGGCCATCATCCGCGCTGAGAGCCAAAATTCCTGGTCGACCGCGAGCAGATCCACCTTCCCAATATCGTTGAAATACAGGCGAATCGGGTCACTCTCGATTCGGGGAGGCATATTCGCAGCCGATGCGTCTGTGTTGGCAGCACTCGCGTCTTCGGCTTCTTCGTTTTCAACTTCGCCAAATAATTCTGTCGCCGTCAGCGGTATATCATCGTCTTGATTATCCACATCTTCTCCATTAATACTATCATCGAGGAACAGCAATTCTTCATCCTGAGCTTCAGCATCGTCAGGTTGAGTAGGAATAGGCGCATGAGAGAGATCTGAAGATGTCATAGCTTGTGCCTCGGCTAGTGAGAAAGCGAGTGGTTCGCATAGCGGCTTTGTGCTTTGTGCAAACGCCCTAGCAGTGTAACATACTGTGTCATGGCCTTGCTAAATTCCCTGGCCTGAATGTCGCCCTGTTCCTGGGCGGTCTCTTGCAAATAGCGCAGGTGGTCTAACTGCTGCGTAATGCCTCTAGAGCGCAGCGCCAGCAGCGCCCGCAAAATATCTTCCAACACATTGTTTTCCTGGGGGTCAACCTGGGCGGTCTCGGCCAGAATCTGGTCGACCAGCGGCATGATCGCCTCCGGAAGGTGGTTGAGTACATATTGTAACGGCTCATGTTCTCCCTGTCGCAGCGAATCGCCCACCTGCCGGAAAATATATTGGTGATCGGATTGTTGAAAATCTTGATGCCCGATGCGCGTTAGCCCGTCTTCTTGCAAATGGCGATCAATATGATAAATCAGGTCGGGGTTGCGGATCAAGACCCCCAAAATGTGGGCCTCGCGGGTGTGGATGGCTTCAATCGTCAAAGCGCCGCGCACCCCCGCAGCCGGCTGGAGTGTCGGACTCCGTTTGGGCGGCTCCCAGCGCCTGGGGGTGGGGCGCGCCCCGCGCACATCCAGTAAGGCGCGCTCATCCACGCGTAACAGCCGCGCCAATCGCTGGCGGTAGGTGTCGCGCTCAATGGCGCTGGGAATATCGGCGATTAACGGCAGCACCTTTTCGGCAATTTCGCTTTTGGCTTTGGGGTCGTTCAGATCGCGGTCGGCGGCCAGGGTTTCCATGACATGCACCACAATCGGTTTGGCGGCGGCCACGATCGCATCCCATTGGGCAGGATCTTGATTGACCACATCGTCAGGATCCATGCCGGAGGGCAGCGTGCTAACGCGGATGTCGGCTTTCAGGCGTCCTTCCTGGCGCAGCAGGCCGCGGGCATCGAAGCGCAACTCCCCTTCGCGGTCGAGCGTCTGGCGGGCCACTTCCAGGCCGCGCAAGGTGGCTTTCATTCCGGCGGCGTCGGAGTCCATCGCCAGCACAATCCGGCGGGTGAAGCGCTTGATGAGTTGCAGGTGATCCTCGGTCAGCGCCGTGCCCATGGTGGCAACCACATTTTCAAAGCCGTGCTGATGCGGGGCCAGCACCCCCATATAGCCCTCCACAATGATCACCTGATCGGCGGCGCGGATGGCCTTGCGGGCGCGATCCAGCCCGAAGAGAATGCGGCCTTTATCGAAAATTTCGGTTTGGGGCGAATTGAGATACTTGGGCAGGCCTTCGGGGTCGAGCGCCCGCGCCCCAAAGCCGCACATGCGCCCGCGCTCATCCCGGATGGGCACCACCACCCGGTGGCGGAAGCGGTCGTACACCCCGCCCGAATCGCGCGCCGAGACCATCCCGGCGGCCAGTAAATCGTCTTCATTAAAGCCATTGGCCTTGAAATGTCCGGTGGCCGCTTCCCACGAGTCGGGGGCATAGCCAATGCCAAAGGCTTCAACCGTTTCGTCACTCAAGCCGCGTTGGTGCAAATAGGCCAGGGCCTTTGCCCCGGCGGGCGTGCTGCGCAGTTGATGACGGAAGAAGGTGAGCGCGTTTTCCAACAACTCCCGCAGGCGTTGGTTCTCTTCAACTTGTTCTTGCTCCTGGGGCGTGAGCGGGCGCAGCTCTACCCCGGCGCGTTCGGCCAGCTCTTTCAGCGCGGTGGGGAAATCCCAGCCCTCCTTCTTCATCACATAGCTGAAGATATCGCCGCCTTCATTGCACTCGCCGAAACACTTCCAGGTGCCGCTGTCGGGGAAGACGGCAAAGGCCGGGGTTTTGACGTTGTGATGGAAAGGGCAAAAGCCCGAATAGCTCCTCCCCGAACGCTTCAGTTCAACGCTCTCGGAGACCAGGTCTACAATATCCAGGCGGGCTTTAATTTCGTCGGTGGCGGTCATATTACGGTTGAAAGTTGGCAGGTTTGAAGGTTTACCCTGCGACTGAAAGGAGTGTCGGAGGGCTGGCGGGATGTTTCACAATTATTCTCCCGCCAGGGTGAATTATACCCTACTGCTCAAGGCAGCGCCCCTGGCGGCTCAAGGAAAAACTGTGCACCCGCGCTGCGCGAACATCGCCTCGAGCGGACACTGAGCCTGACGAAGTGGCAGTCGAGATGCAGGCCGCGCTTCGACTACGGCGATGAAGCCGCCTCCGCTCCGCGCGATATGTCTTTATCTTGTGCTACAATCAATTTGCTGATTTGGGTTTATCAGGGAGCAGGAATTATGCGCAAAACCTTGCAAGTTCACGAGAACTGGCGCTGGAAAAAAAAAGGTGATGTATGAACAACAAAGATTTCTGGGTTGAACTTGCGAAAAAGCTGACGGCAATCCTGGCCTTCACGGTGCTGATCGTTATCATCATAGCCCTGCTTGGTGATCGTATCCCCGCCGGGTATCAGGTACTGATCTATATCGTTGTAATCGGCGGTATGTTGATCTTCGTGTTGCAAACCTATCTTACGGCGCGTGCGGACTATCATCAATCAACGGCTGATCCATCAAGAGCCGAGCGCCCTGTAGAGCAATCGGAAGCACACACTCCCCAGAGCGAAGATACCTTTCCACTACCGGAACTCCCGCCCGAACTGCCCAAAGATGGAGCCAGGCAAGCTTTTCTGCAAGCCGTAGTCTTCGACAACCGGCCCTTGCGCCTGGCAGGTATGGATGACCATGCCGGAGACCCTAACAGCGTGCGCCTTTCGCTGGAAGAAATCTATATCGACCTGGATACAACGACGCAAGTTGAACAAGCAGAAACCCAACGAAAAGGGCAGAAGGGTGAATCGGATGAACAGGCCGTGACAGAGCGGATGCTGGAGCAAGAAGGCAAGAGCCGCCCGCTCTCGGTGATTGAAGCGCTTTTGGGTTCTGCGGGTCAACGCATGGTTTTGCTGGGTTTTCCCGGCACAGGCAAATCTACCTTTGTGCGTTACCTGGCATTGATGATGGCCCAGGAGCTGACCGGCGAACCGCGCCGCATCCAGGGCTGGGATGACAAGCCGCTGCTGCCGGTGGCGATCTCGCTGGGGCGTTTTGCCGAAAGCCTCCCGAAAGATATTCAAAAAGGGCGCACTGAACACCTGGAAGCATTTCTTAAAACCACTCTGGAAGCTGATATACGCACAGCCGCCTTCGCATCTCATTTGCTGGACACACTCAAAAGCGATGGTGCGCTGTTTCTTTTTGATGGATTGGATGAAGTTGCTAATTTGGCCCTGCGCCCGGTGGTCGTAGAAGCGGTGGAAAACTTTACCAATGCTTATAGCCGGGCTAACCCCAAGAGTGTCTTCCTGGTGACGTGCCGTACCTATTCGTATCAGGACAAACGCTGGCAGTTGACGCAGTGGCCGCAGCACGAGTTGGCGCTGTTGACCGATGAACAAATCGGACGTTTTGTGACCCTGTGGTATGACCAACATACCCTGCTCGATCAGAGGCGCGCCATCGAATATGGCGAGAAGAAACAAAAACTCATGTCAGCCTTACAGCCCGATGATCGCCGCAGGTTGAGCGAAGTGGCGCGCTTCCCGATCATTTTGACGGTGATGGCCGTAGTCCATGCCAGCTATGAATTGCCCGACAGCCGCGCCCAGGTGTATAAACAGTGCGTTGATCTGCTGCTCGAAAAATGGAACGCCAAACGCGCCATCATGGGGCAGGAACAAACACGCAACATCCTGGCCGAGTTGAATGTACCCCGCGCCCGCATTGACCAGGCTTTATATGAGATTGCCTTCGAAGCCCACCGGGGGCGTGACGACGATGATGAGGCCTCCGGCGGCCTGGTGACAGAGAAGTTGGTCAGCGGTGTAATGACCGAATACCTTCAGGATATTGAAAAAGTGGGCGTGTTTTTGGATTACTGCCAGAAAGCCAATGGTCTGCTGATGTTGCAAGGTACAGTATCCTCACCGGGCAGGGATGCGATGCCGCGCCGGGTGTATACCTTCCCGCATCTGACCTTCGAAGAGTACCTGGCCGGACGCTATCTAGATGGGCGTGACGGGGAAGTCGTTAGAGAATTACTCGACCAGGCGCATGACCGCTGGCGCGAAGTTACCAAGCTGCTGGCAGAATACCTGTGTTTCGAAAGCGCTGACCTTGCTCGCATGAATAATCTTCTCGAAGCATTGTCTTCGCCCTTTCCACAGACTCCCAGGGATGAAGATTGGCGCGCCTTGTGGCTGGCAGGCGAGTTGCTGACGCTTTATAAACGAGCCTTCCCCAAAGCCTTTCGTTTTGAGAATGAAATCATCGCCAATTTGCGAAAACTGCTGGACGCCGCCGTACTGGCCCCGCGCGAGCGCGCCGCCGCCGCGGATATCCTGGATGAACTTGGCTACCTGCCCGAGGATTTGCATGAGTTTAAAGCCGTGAGCGGAGAGCAAAGAGCCTTCAGCATCGGCAAATACCCCATTACCAACGCCCAATACCAGCGTTTTGTGGATGCCCCCGACTTTGCGGAGCAAGCCTATTGGGTGGACTTCCCAAAATTCGCCGAATCGGGACAGAACTATGCGCGGATGGGCGATTGGGGAGAAGCAGGCTGGGGTTGGCTGCAAAAGAATTGGAACGAGAATAGAAAAGTACTCCCCCGCTATTGGGATGAACCGCGTTTTGGGATAGCCCGCGCCGGCGTGCCAGTGGTGGGGATCAGTTGGTACGAAGCGAATGCGTATTGCAAATGGCTGCTGGCGCATTGGGAAGAACTGCCTGAAGGAGAGCAAAATCCTGGTTTAAAGCCAGAGTTAATCCGTTTGCCCATAGAAGCAGAATGGGTCGCCGCTACGGGCGGGCTTCCCTCTCCCGCCAGTAGAGGGGCTGGGGGAGAGGGAGAAGAACGCTTCCCGTGGGACAAAGGCGGAGCAGTGACGAAGGAAGAAGCTGAAATCCTGCGCCGGGCCAATGTGAGCGGAAGCGGCATTGGACGCACCACGCCGGTGGGGATGTATCCCCTGGGTGTCAGCCCGCTGGGGGTCTGGGATATGGGTGGCAACGTCTGGGAATGGCAGGCGAATTATGCTGACAAGGGTCACGATGTACTTGCTATTCGCGGCGGCTCGTGGAGCTACAGCGCTAATCTCGCTCGTCTCTCCCGCCGCAGCGACGATCACCCGCTCAGTCTTTGGAACAGCGGCGGGTTTCGGGTGGTAGCCCTCCCCAACCGCTATTGAAATTCTGTTTTCTGGTTCCTGCATTCTGTTTGCGGAGCGAAGCGGAGCACCCCTCCCCCCTTTAGGGGGGCGTGAAATTTCCGGGAAACGGGCTGTTGGCTTCGTTTTGCGGCAATTTCGCCCCGGTTCCCGGAACTGCCGTAACCTACCACAAATTTGTCAAAGAGTCTGTTTTCTGGCATCGTTCTTGCACCTATCCGGTATGTGAAAACGTACCGCAGCCTTTACCCCAAAATCTGGGATTTTGAGAATCTTTACCTGGCCTACCGCAAGGCCCGCAAGGGCAAACGCGGCAAACCCCCCGCTGCCGCCTTCGAACAGGTGCAGGAAGAAGAATTGCTGGCCCTGCAAGACGAATTGCGCACAAAAACCTATCTCCCCGGCCCCTATCACAGCTTTTACATCCACGAACCCAAACGCCGCCTGATCTCGGCAGCTCCTTTCCGAGACCGCGTTGTGCATCACGCCCTTTGCCGGGTGATCGAGCCGATCTGGGAAACGCGCTTCATCCATGATTCATATGCCAACCGCGTTGGCAAGGGAACGCACCGGGCTATCGACCGTGCCCAATATTTTGCCCGCCGTTACCGTTACTTCTTACAATGCGATGTTGTGCAGTTTTTTCCATCCATTGACCACGCCATCCTGCGCGCCGAACTCAGCCGCCTGATCGCCGATGGTGATACGCTCTGGCTGATTGACCGCATTCTGGAAAGCGGCATTGGGGTGCTTGCAGAAGCATACCAGATGGTATATTTCTCAGGGGATGATCCTTCGACAGGCTCAGGACAGGGTCTATTTGCTGCCTTGCGGCCGCGCGGCCTGCCTATTGGCAATCTCACCAGCCAGTTTTGGGGCAATGTTTATTTGAATATCCTTGACCAATTTGTCAAGCGTGAGCTCAAATGCCCGGCTTATTTACGTTTTGTGGATGACTTTCTGCTCTTCTCAGATGATAAGACTGCCCTTTGGGCCTGGAAACATGCCATCATCGAGAAGCTAGCCCAACTACGCCTGACAATCCACGAGCACAAAGCTCAGGTATTTCCCACAACCACTGGTATCCCTTTTTTAGGTTTTCGCGTATACCCCTCTCACCGGCTGGTAAAACGCCGCAAGGTGATTCATTTCCGGCGGAAATTAAACCTCCTGGTGAAGGATTATCTTCAAGGACGGCTGCAATTCGAACAGTTAGATGCCAGTGTCCAGGGTTGGATCAACCATGTACGCTATGGCGACACCTGGGGGCTGCGCCGATCCGTGCTAACTATCCCAGGTGCGATGCACTTGTGAATTGCTTCGCACTTTAATGACAATGGAAGAATCACCTCTCTACGTCCGCACGTACGATCTGCTCTTATGGTTGATCCCCCAGGTGGTGAAATTCCCGCGCCCCCATCGCTTTGGGTTGGGTGAGCGCATCCAACGCCTGGGGTTGGATTTTCAGGATTCGCTGGTGGCTGCTGGAAAAGCGCAGGGGCAAGCCCGGTTGGAGCATCTGCAACATGCCGACATTCAATTAGCCCAACTCAGGGTATGGATGCGCCTGACGCGCGATTTAGAAGTTCTCACCATCCGGCGCTACGAACATGCCGCCCGCTTATTAAACGAAGTTGGGCGTTTATTGGGAGCCTGGATCAAACAATTGAATACCCCCTAATCGAAAGGTGCAGGCCAGAGGGCGCGGCGGCTCGTGGAACAACAACGCTAACAACGCTCGTCTCTCCCGCCGCAACAACAATCACCCGAACAATCATTGGAACAACAACGGGTTTCGGGTGGTAGCCCTCCACAGTTTTCTCTCCCCGCCAGAAGTGCGTCCTGATCAAGGTCAGGCGTCGAGGCGAAACTGGCTGGCCTGATCCCTGGTCGCGTTCCTAAAGCCCCCTTCCCCGGATAGGAGATGACTGGGTGATGGTTCCGGCCAAACATAGAAAAGCCCCCTCTGTTCCAGTAGCCATTACGGCGACCGTCCAGAGGGGGTATTTTTCTTGTCATCCCTCGATTATCCTATACCTATGCTGGGGATACCCTACGACCGTTTTAGGGGCTACAACTCAAGCTGTAGGTTCCGGCAATCGAGCCGGGGGGCTGACGGCAAAGGTGCAATGCACTTGGGAAGTGCGTCGCACCTTAATCTGCTCTTATGGTTGATCCCCCAGGTGGTGACATTTCCGCGCCCTCCCCGCCACGGGGATGGGGTAAGCCTCCCCCCGTCGCGGGGGGATTGAGGGGGGCTAAAACCCTTCCAGCCTGCTCATATCCGCCACGCCCTCAGCCAACCCGGCAATGCGCTGCAACAGCGCCAGGCGGTTGTTGCGCACGGCTTCGTCCTCGGCCATCACCAGCACCTCCTCGAAGAATGTATCAATCGCCGGGATCATGGGAAGCAGCGCGGTAAGGAAATCATTCACAGAGCCGGGAGTCCGAGCAGACGCTTCTGCTTTTTCAAGGGCGGCACATAGCTCACGCTCGGCAGTTTCTGCAAAATTTTTAACCTGCAACCTGTAACTTTCAACCTCACTGCGTGTAATTCGGACGCATCTTGAATAGGCCGGTAAAATCGTGGCCCAATCGTCGCGCCCCACCCAGTCGTTGAGTTCCTTCACCGCTTGAGCGGCCCGGGCCGGGTTGTGCCCCTGGGCGCTGACAATGGCATCGACGACATCATGGGCATAGCCCTGTTCGAGGAAAATATGGCGCAGACGTTCGACCACGAAAGTAAGGCACTCTTTCTGTGAAGCAGCAGAGGCCGCAATAGGCAGGGTATCCGCCGCCAGGCTCAGGGCAGATTGCAGGTCGAGGGGCTGATGCCACTCGATAAGATTACTCACCAACCCCAGCGCGGCGCGGCGCAGGGCGAAGGGGTCTTTATTGCCCGAGGGGGCCAGCCCGGCGGCAAACAACCCGGCCAGCGAGTCCAGCCGGTCGGCCAGCCCGACCGCCAGGCCGGGCTTTGTCTTTGGGGCAATGTCGTCTGCCGAGCGCGGCAGGTAATGCTCAAAGATGGCAAGGGCCACATCTTCAGGTTCGCCGGAGTGCAGGGCGTAGTCGCGGCCCATTATGCCTTGCAGGGAGGTCATCTCGACGACCATTTGGGTAGCCAGATCGGCTTTGCAGAGTTGGGCGGCGCGCCCGGCGGCGGCGGTCTCTGCGGGGGTTAGATTCAACATGGGGGCCAGCGCGCCCACCAGGGTTTCAATGCGCTGCGCCTTATCGCCCATCGAGCCGAGTTCGGTCTGAAAGGTTAATCTCTCCAGGGCGGGGATGAAATCGGCCAGCTTTTTCTTCATATCCTCGCGCACGAAATAAGCCGCATCGGTAAAGCGCGCCCGGATGACGTCTTCATTGCCGCGCACCACTTCGGGATAATCACCGGTAGGCTTGTTGGCAACGGTGATAAAGTAGGGCAGGAGTCCCTCACCCCCGGCCCCTCTCCCATCGGGAGAGAAGGAACGTTGGATGGGGAAATAGCGCTGGTGCTTTTTCATCACCGAGATGAGCGCCTCGCGGGGCAGTTCGAGATGGCGGGGGTTGAACTCGCCCAGCAGGGCTGTTGGGGCCTCGACCAGATGGGTGACTTCGAGCAGCAGGCCGGGGTCATTGGGGATCTGACCGCCTGCTTTTTCGGCCAGGGCGTGAATCTGCCTCTCGATGCTGGCCTTGCGTTCTTCGGGATCGAGCAATATGCCCTGGGCGGCGATGGTTTCAAAGTAAGCGGCGGCGTTTTTAACAGGCAAGTTTTCGGCATTGCTAAAACGCAGGCCGCGGGTGCTATTGGCGGCGGTTAGCCCGGCGTATTCAAAGGGGATGACGTTCTCACCGTGCAGGGCCAGCAGCCAGCGAATGGGCCGCGAGAAGGCTGCATTGGTGGCGTTCCAGCGCATGGTTTTGATGATGCGGATATCAGCGATTAGTTTGGGCAATGCTGCGAGCAGCACTTCGGCGGCGGGGCGGCCTTTTTGCCGCACCACGGCAGCCACGTATTCGCCGCCATCAATTTCTTTTACGTCCAAATCGCTGACCTCAATGCCCTTCGAGCGGGCGAAGCCTTCCGCCGCTTTGGTCGCTTTCCCGTCAGCATCGAAAGCGCGGGCGGCAGGCGGCCCTTTGACCAGCTCTTCCAGGTCGCTTTGTGCTGCGGCCAATGCCTCGACATACACAACAATGCGACGGGGCGTAGCCATGACTTGAATTTCTCCGTGTTCCAGACGCAAATCTGCCAGCATGGCGGGCACGTTCTGGCGCAACTGGCTCATAGCATTTTCGAGGTCGGTGTGGGGGATTTCTTCGGTGCCGATCTCGATGAGAAGTGGGGCAGTAGATTTAACGATTCTACGAATCAGCGAATCCGCGGCAGGTTGATTCGCTGATTCGCTGATTCGCTGACTCCCCTCCAGCCACGGAAATTCTAACTGCTGCCGCTGCTCCACATAGGCTTCTGCGACCCGGCGCGAGAGGCCGCGCATCCGGCGGAAGAAACCGGCCCGCTCGGTGACGCCAATGGCGCCGCGCGTGTCGAGGATATTGAAGGTATGTGAGCATTTGAGCATATAGTCGTGCGCCGGGATCACTTGCCCATGCTCCAGACAAACATCCGCCTCGGCTTCGTAGAGGTCGAAAAGCTGGCGTAGCCGTTCCACATTGGCCAGTTCAAAGGCATATTTGCTCGATTCTTGCTCGTTGGTCAGGTAGACATCGCCGTAGGTGCGTTCCTGATTCCAGCGGAGGTCGCGGAAATCGCGCACGCCCTGCAAGGCCATGGCAATGCGCTCCATGCCGTAGGTCAGTTCCAGCGAGATGGGGGCAAGCGTCTGCCCGCCGGATTGCTGAAAGTAGGTGAATTGGGTGATCTCCAACCCATCCAGCCAGACTTCCCAGCCCAGGCCCCACGCGCCCGTCACGGGCGATTCCCAGTTATCTTCCACAAAACGGATATCATGCCGGGCCGGGTCAATGCCCAGGGCGATCAGCGATTCAAGGTAGACATCTTGCGAATTTTCAGGAGCCGGTTTGAGAATGACCTGATATTGAAGGTGCTGATAGAAGCGGTTGGGGTTCTCGCCGTAGCGCCCATCATCGGGGCGGATGGAGGGTTCTACATAGGCCACGTTCCAGGGTTCCGGGCCAAGCACGCGCAAAGTGGTGGCCGGGTTCATTGTCCCTGCGCCCACTTCGTTGTGGTAGGGCTGCCAGATCAGGCACCCTTTGGCGTTCCAGAAATCTTGCAGTTTGATGATGATGGATTGAAAATCAAGGGATTGAGTCATAGTTAGAGGGCAGAGGTTAGATGGTAGAAGTTAGAAGTTGGTGGATTATACCCGGAGGGGGTTTTAATTGCTAATGGGGAATTGCCAATTGACCATTGACCATTAATTACCTACCCATCCCATTTCGAGAGCCAGGATGAAGAGCAAGGCGAACAGGGCGATTCCCGTGAGGATTGCACTCAGGATAATGGCGATGGCCTTGATTTGGTCGCGCGGTTTCTCTCCGCTGATTTTCCCGGTTTGACCGTTAACGATGACGGGATATTCCCGGCCTCGGTAGCGGTATACGCCAACCCACAAGGGCAGCAGAATATGCTTGAACGTCATCCCGCTCCACTTCACCGCGCCAGTAGTCAGGCTGCGCTTTTGACGGTGTGGCATTACGCGTTGATGCAACTCTCGCCGAACGGCGCGCACAATTTTCTCGCGGGCTAGCAAGGCTGCTTTTGCTAAAGAGCGATCATAAGTCAGTGCGGGCCAGCCCGCCAGATAGTCGGGTTGGAACTCGGCCATTTCCTTCAGGAAAAAGGGCGCTACGTCATCGACATATTTTTGCGAAAGAGTCTGATTCCCGCTGATAAGCACATCGTCGAATAACTCGTATTCGGCCCCGCTGCGCTGCACCCAGTTGGCATCCTCTCCGTGGCCTTCGGCGACCTCGCAGCGCCATTGGATTTCGAGAGTGCCATCGAAGGTCCAAAATGGGTAGTAAGCCGGGCGCAGGGCAATTTTTTTAGCGGAAGCCGTTAGATCATCCGGCGTGAACCATCCTTTGCCCAGCCACGTTTTAATATGTTCAAAGGCGGCGCGTTCATCGATTTTCATCATGCCGATGGCATGGGGATCGACTAAATTGGCCGTCTCTTGCGATTCGATCATCTGGTTCGAGCCGCAATAGGGGCAGCGGGTGGCGCGTTGCCCAACCGGCCAGAGGCTGTCTGCGCCGCAGTTATCACAGTGGAGGTGGTGCTGTCCCTCGGCCCAATGATGACCGCGCTCGGTGGGCAGCACGAATTCGAGCACCTGTTCAAGCTCCTCGGCAGTGGTATCGCTGTGGGGTCGGCGTTCGAAACCACAGAATGTACAGCGGGCGTTATTGGTTTGGAGGTCGAATTCTATCTGACCGCCGCACTGCGGGCAGGCAAAGGTGGTTTCGGTCTGTGCTCTAACAGCCCCCTGTTCCGGGCGCGGGGCAATTCCCTCGCCGACGGGCAGTAGTTCGTCGGGGTCGAGTTTCCCATCGAGCAGCGCTAATCCCCGCCGGGCGAGGATATTGTATGGGTCAACGGCAAGGGCTTCTTCGAGGTAGTTACGCTTTTCAGCAGGGTCGTCGGTTGTTTCGGTCAGCCACAGCCAGGGGCGCGCATCCATCGGATTCATGCGGTTGGCGCGTTCCAGCAGCCGGATTGCCAATCGGCGGCTGCCGTTCTTGGCGGCGGTAATCCCGTCTCGCAGGGTGTCTTCGAATTCGCCTTCAGAAGAAAAGCCGTAGGTGGTCATCGTTTTCCCGAAGCGCGTTCACGCCATGTCCAATACTCTTAGGGGTTACGCACTTGCGAGAAGAAAGTCCGAAAATAGGGGTGTGTGGGGTGCTCCGCACCCCACACACCCCTATTTTCGGTAAATTTTCAACGAACTGCGTAAGTCCTAACTCTTCTAAGTCTTGAAATTTTTCTTTCCTGTCCATCGATTAATCCCCAATTAGTAATAGTTCTCTTGATCGTGAATTGGTAGATAGCGCGTATTGATATTTGCCGTAATGTGCTACGCGTACTTTCGTCTTGTATTTTCGCAACATAGCGGTGAGTTCTTCAACAGAGAGTATTCCATCACTGCGATAAGATACAACGATGATAGAGTTCCTAAATTTACGAAAAACTTCATCAAATGCTGTATGAATTGTATCTTTTTTTGCCCATCGGCTGGGTTCTCTAATCATCCGTCGATGTTTCGAGTTTGGATCGACCAAATGTTCCCATGAATCGTACATGGCTAACCCTTCAAGAAAGTGATAGAAATCGCGGTAGTTAACACCAGTACCGCTTTTAGATATATAAGGGGTATCAATATAGACGAGGTCAAACGAATTTGGGATATCCAATACGTCGAGATTTACTGCCCTATGGGGTTGTCCGGTATCGAAAACAGCCTGATTCGCTTCTCTGATAAATTGGCGGAACCATTCTTCGAAGGGTTTATCCCAAGAGGTCTTGTTACCAAAAGACCGCTCTACATCGGCAAACCGGAGATAGAGATTTTTCCGATGAAATAAATTGTAGGGGCGTTTGACAATGCAGGCTTGAGCAAGCGCAAAGAATGCCAGTGAGTACTTGTATGGATCAGAGAGCTGGCGGATGTTTGTGATTGTGCGATCGATCCAGGCGTTTTCGTCAGCGGTGAAATAGATGTCTGCAAATGTGTCTTGTACAAACCGAGGATATTCTATTTCGGGGTGTTCTTGAAGAAGCCAATCAATCTCGTCAGATTGTAAAACGGTATGATTATTCTCGATGAGAGCCTGACCGCAATGGTAATTGAAACGCAGGATATCGTTATAGGTAACTTGTTTTCCAGCGCGTTTCAGGCGGTATGCTACTGCGCCCGTGCCACCGAAAGCATCCAGGCAGGTTGAAAAGTCTAAATCCCTGAACTGTTCCCATATCCAATCAACGAGCTTGGCTTTGCTCCCCTGATACCGCGTTGCTGGAAAATTTGCAGTAAGTCTGGGAAATAGAGAAGGTTGGTAGGCAACTGGATCTTTTTGCATGGGTTGTTCCTGCACCAATTATAGCGCATGAAAAAACACCGCCGCGGTCAATTCCACGGCGGTGAAAAGAAGCGTCCCCAGAATGGTGCTTAGGGAATTTCCCCGGCTAACTCGGCTTCGATTACATTTTGAAAGACTTCGAAAGGTTGCGCGCCAACGACAGGGATCCCATTGACAAAGAAGGTCGGAGTAGAACTGACGCCCAGGTTGACGGCATATTCGTAGTCGGCCATGACTTCGTCATTTTGGCGCCCGCTATCCAGGCATTCGCTAAAATCAGCCATATCCAGGCCAAGCTGATCGGCGTAGTCGAGGTAGGCCTCCACGCTGAGATTCTGAGTGTTAAATAATTTTTCGCTGAATTCCCAGTAAGCGCCCTGCTCTCCGGCACAATTGGCAGCGGCTGCGGCCGGTGTGGCGTTAGGATGGATATTCGTGAGGGGGAAGTCGCGATAAACCAGGCGCACCTGATCGGGGTAGGCTTCTTGAATTTGCGGCCATATCTGCACGTGCCATTTTTGGCAATAAGGGCACTCGTAATCGCTGAATTCAATAATCGTGATCGGTGCATCTTCCGGCCCCCAGACCGGGTCGTCATCCTCCGGAATATCATAGCGGCGCACTTCTTGCGGGGCGGCTGCTTCGGCGGGGGCTGCCTCGGGGGCGGCGGTCATCGCCGGGGTGCGCCCCCAAAATAGATACCCCACACTCAACCCGACTACAAAAGCCAGCGGCAGCAACGCGGCGTATACATGCGAGCGTTTAAATTGCAGGGTGTTTTCATCATCGGGCGCGGCTGGCTCTTCTTCCACCGGCGCTTCGGGCGAAGTTTCTTCGAGGGATGCCTCGGTCATTTCTTCTTCAGGAGTTGGGGGCAGGGTTTCTTCGGTACTCATAATGGCGGGGATTATAGCATTAAAGATGAAAGGGGGGATAGGAGAGGGGGCGGTATTTCCTCAGCGGTCGGGCAGCCATGTGTGGTCGCCGTAAATTTCATCCAGCAGCGCCACGAATTCATCGGCCCGTGCGCGGGTCAACAACTTTTTGCGGATTCTTTGGGGAAGCCGGTAGGGAGAGAGATAGCGAGCAGCATATTTGCGGAAGAGTACCAGCCCGCGTTCGCTTCCGTAAAATTCCAGGCTGCGCTGCAGGTGATCGAGCAGGGTGTGGCGGACTCGCTCAGGGCTGATCTGGCCTCGATCGAGACGGGCGAAAATCCAGGGGTTGTTGATGGCGGCTCGGCCAATCATTACCGCCGCGCAGCCGGTGTGGGTTTTCATGCCAGTAATGTCGGCAGCGGTTTGGATATCGCCATTGCCGATGACCGGGATATTGACAGTCTGAACGACTTCGGCAATCGCATCCCAGTTGGCCTGGCCGCCATAGCCTTGCACTTTGGTGCGTCCGTGTATGGCAATTGCGGCAGCGCCTTCGGCCTCGGCAATGCGGGCAATCAGCGGGTAGGTCAGACAGTCGTCATCCCAGCCCAGGCGGATTTTGACGGTAATGGGAATCTCCAGGGTAGCAGATAAAGCCCTCACAATGCGCGCCACCTTCACCGGAGTCCGCATCAGCCCCGCGCCTGCGCCGCGCTTGGCAATGGTCTTGGCCGGGCAGCCCATGTTAATGTCGATAAAATCCGGCCCAAAATCTTGCAGGCGCAGGGCGGCTTCCTGCATCGTGCGGGCATCATCCCCATAGAGTTGAATGGCTAGCGGGCGTTCACCCTCCGTGAAGCGCAGCTTGTCGCTGAGGTAGTCAGGCCGCTGGAGCACATCCTCGGCTTTGACGAATTCGGTATAGCTGATGGCCGAGCCGAGATCGCGGCACAACGAGCGGAAGGGCCAGTCGGAGTAGCCATCCATCGGCGAGAGCAGCGCGTCGCCGTGGATGGGGATGTGGGCAATGTGGAAGGAAGGGGGGGGCTGGTTCACGTTTCGGGTTGCTGTTTGAAGGTTAGAGCAGGCGCAGTTGAGCGGTTTTTTTAACCACCTTCTCCGGTGTGAACACCGTCATGCGGTCGGTGATGCCGTATTTTTTGCGCAGTTCGGTAAAGCGGGCATAAAGGGTTTTGGCGTCGGGTGAATTGCATTCGTAGCGCAGCCCAAATTGGCGCGCATATTGTTGTTGGATGCCTGGGAAAAGCCGGTCGAGTTTGGCGTAGAAATATTCGCGGGAGCCTTCCCGCAAAGTCAGGCCAAACCAGGGCAAGATGTAGTCTGCCCCTGCGGCGTGGGCCAGCTTGAGCAGGGCGTCAACATTCTCAAGGGTGTCGGCGATGAAGGGCAGAACAGGCATCATCATCACCCCGGTGTGGATTCCGGCATCCGAGAAGGTTTTCATGGCCGCGAAGCGCGCCGAGGAGAGCGGCGCGCCGGGTTCGATCTTTCGGGCGAGTTCGTCATCAGCAGTGGTGATGGTGAAGCTGACTGCCGCGTAGGTGTCGGCGTTGATTTGTTGCAGCAACTCCAGGTCGCGCAATGCCAGATCTGATTTGGTGATGATATGCACCGGGAAGCGATTCTCGGCGATCACTTCCAGCGCCCGGCGGCAGAGCTGATATTTGCGTTCGATGGGCATATAGGGGTCATTCATCGAGCCAAAGCCAATGGTGCCGCGCACGCGTTTGCGGGGCAGGGCATCGGCGAGCAGGTCAATGGCGTTGACCTTAACGTGAATATCGGCAAAATTCTCGATCTGGTAGCAGGCTGAACGCGAATCGCAATAAATGCACTGGTGCTGGCAGCCGCGGTACAGGTTCATGTTGTACTTCAGGCCAAACCAGTCATCGGGCTGCTTGACGTGATTGAGAATCGTTTTGGCGTGAATTTCTTTTATCATCGAGATGGGGTGCTTGGGGTTTTGGTAATCAGGGGGCTGATCCCTAATGACCTAAGCGCCTAATGACCTTTTTCCTATTTTAACCCCGAATGCAAGAAACTCTGAATGAAACGCCGTTGGAAAATAAGGAAGGTGATAAAGAGTGGGGCAATGACCATCAACGTGGCGGCACTGAGCAGCGACCATTGTGCCCCAATTTCACCGAGTTGGGTGAAGCGCACCAGCCCGGCAGTCAGCGGGCGGCTTTTGTCGCTGTTGGTGATCACCAGCGGCCAGATGAATTCGTTCCAGTGCCAGGTGGCCGAGGACAGGCCGAAGGCCACCAATGAGGGAACCGCCGGGGGCAGGTACACGTTTAGGATCAGCTGCCACCACGAACACCCGTCAATGACGCCCGCATCCACCAGATCGCGCGGCACTTCTAAAAAGGCCTGCCGCATCAGGAAGGTGCCAAAGGCGGATCCGAAGTAAGGGATCGCAATCGCCAGGCGGGTGTCGAATAAGCCCATCCAGCGGATGGTGGCAAAATTGGGGGCCAGCAGCGCCGAGGTGGGGATCATCATTTGCAGCAGGACGAAGAAGAAAACCCATTTTTTGCCGAAAAACTCGTAATTGGCAAAGGCAAATCCGGCCAGCACAATGGTGACCAGTTGCACCGCCAGGATGATGAGTACCACCACGATGGTATTGATGTAGTATTGTCCGAAGGGGGCTAATGACCAGGCGCGCAGGTAATTTTCGACGGTGATACTGGCGCTGAACCAGACATCGCCGCGGCTCATGGCATCGTTGGCCGGGCGGAAGGATGCCACCAGCGCCCAGATGACCGGCACAGCCCATAAAATGGCCAGAAATGTTGCCAGTAAATTTGTAAGCAAATGCCCAAATTTTTTCAGTATTGCGCGGGGAGATCGGTTGGCAGCGTTCATCTCAGGCCTCCTTGCGCTCGGATATGATGAAATTGGTAATGGTAAAGGCCAGAAGCACGACCACAAAAATCACCGTGATGGCTGCCGATGTGCCAATGTCTTGATATTCGAAACGTTGCTGCCAGAGTTCGAAGAGCAGCACTGTGCTGGCCCGGCTGGGGCCGCCGGTTGTCAGCACGAAAATATGATCCACCGTGCGGAAGGCATCAATAAAGGCCACAATGGTGATGAAGAGCGTGGTGCGGTGCAACAGGGGGAAGGTGATCTTCCAGAGGGTTTGCCAGCCGTTGGCGCCATCCAGGGCAGCGGCTTCGTAAACGTCCCCCGGCAGATTTTGCAGACCGGCCAGATAGAAGATCATGTAATAGCCGGAATTTTTCCATATCGCCACAATTATCACCGATAATAAGGCCAGTCCGGGATTTCCAGTCCAATTCTCCGGGCCGTTGTAACCCAGTATACGCAGGCCGGTGTTGAACAGGCCATAATCGGGGGTGAAGAAAAACAGCCAGATGGTCGCCGCGCTGACCATAGGCAGCACCATTGGGTGGAAGAAGGCCAGCCGGAAAAAGCCGATCCCGCGCACTTTGCGGTTAACCAGCAGGGCGAACAGAAATCCCAGCACAATGCTGACTGGAACCGTGCCAAGAATATAGTTGAGCGTGTTCTTGATGATCTGAATAAAGTAGGGATCGCTGAACAGATCAATATAATTGCCCAGCCCAATGAAGGTTGGCTCACGGAATTTGGTGATATTCATGCGCTGGCGGAAGAAGCTCTGATAGATAGAGAGCAGCACCGGCCAGGCCGTGAACAAGGCCACAAACACAGCCGTTGGCAGAATCAGCACATAAGGTAAAGGCTTGAGTTGTTTACGGACGGCTTGTGAACTCAAGATAAACTCCTAACAAAAAACGGGGTGACCATGTATTCACCGGTCACCCCATTATAGACCATTTCAGACCCCAGGGATTTTAACCATAATGCGGTTTTAAAAAGTGATTTCGCGACTTGTTGTCTTGGCAGCAAAGAGTGCTTCTAGAAATCCCTGGGGTCTTTTTAGATAATTTTTTAGGGGCAGAAATCTGCCATAGCAGCTTCGGCTTCGGCCTGGGCGGCTGCCATAGCTTCGGCGGCCCCCATTTCGCCGTTATAGGCTCTTTGCAGGTAGTCATGGAAGATGTTGCGTACCTGACCAAGATTCTGGATGGAGAGTTCGGCGCCGGCAAAATCTAGTACGTCGCGTGCTGCCAGAGCTTGGGGAACTTCGGCAACATAGGCTTGCAGAGCTTCGGTTTCGAAGGCGCTGGCGCGGTTGGCGATATAGCCAGTGTTGATGCTGTAGTCGGCAACGTATTCGGGGCGGGTGATGAACTCGACAAACTTCCAGGCGGCTTCTTGTTGCGCTTCAGGAGCGCCTTTGAGGATGTAGAAGTTTCCGCCGCCGGGAACACTGGCGTAGGCGCCATCTTCTTTGCCGGGAATAGACATCACGCCGACTTCAAATTCTGCCTGTTCAATGATGCCGCTCAACGAGCCGGATGAGTGGACAATCATCGCGGTTGTGCCGCTGGCAAAATCGGTTGTCGCGGTAGGCCAAACAGACTGGACACCGGCGGGCATAGCGCCATATTCCGCGGAGAGGTCAATATAGAATTGGACAGCCTCAATCACTGCGGGGTCATCGAAGACTACGGTGCAGTCGCCATCGAGAATATTTTGCCCGTTGCCGATGGCCAACGGTTGGAAGAGCCAGTACGGCCAACCAGAGGGGTATTGTATGCCCCAATTGGTGGTATCACCCTCTGTGGTGGTGAGTTCCTGGGCGGCTTCGGCCCAACCCTGCCAACTTGTGGGCGGCTCCAGTCCGGCAGCAGCGAACATATCGGCGTTGTAGTACATCACTACGGCACTGCGCTGGAAGGGGATGCTCCAAAGCTGGTCATCGTAGTATGAGTTTGCCAGGAAGGCGGGCAAGAAGTCGGTCACGTAGGCATCGCCGTCTTCCATACCGGCCACGTAACCATCTAGCGGGGCGATATAGTCGGCATTGATCAGGTCGTAGAGGGCAGTTGCCAGCATCACGGCCAATGCGGGCGGTTCACCGCCGCCGTCAATGGTGGTCTGGATGGCGGTTTGCACGTCGCCATAGCCGCCGGAGAAGACCGGCTCAACGGTGATGTGTGGATACTCGGCCTGGAAGTCCTCGATGTAGCCTTCGAGGATGGCGGCAATGGGCGCGTCAACGGCGACCGGGTAGAACACCTGGAAGGTGACCGGTTCCATTGCGGCTTCTTCGGCAGGAGCAGCTTCCTCCTCGGCGGGGGCGGCTTCTTCTTCCGCGGGAGCGGCATCTTCAGCGGGGGCCGCCTCTTCTACCGGTTCGGCAGGGGCAGCCGGGGAGCAGGCCGCCAACATGCCAACGAGCAAGACTACCAAGACGAGTAAATACTTATTTTTGTTACGCATGATCTTTCTCCTTTCTCCGTTCGAGAAATATATTATTTCGTGCGGATCATCCGCACGATGTTTAATTCCACAATATCTGAATTGAAGCAGATCTTGCTGTAATTGATGGGTTGGTTATCCACGGTGAAGATGGTTGACCGGACACTGAGGATGGGGGTTCCTTCTGCCAATTGGAGATATTGTGAGATTTCAGAAGTGAGAGCAGCGGCACGAATGCGAGACTGGATCTGGTGGAGGGGGGTAGCGAGTGATCTCGCTAAAAATTGGACCGTGTTGCCATCAAAGATGCCCCAATCCAGATCGGCGGTTTCGATAATCGGCGCCATATAATCATCCACATAAATAACCGGCGTTTGATCGGCAAAGACGATGCGCTTGATGCAGCGAATTTTTTCATCCGGGGGAGAAGAAAAGGCCTCGTAGACATCCGGCGGAGCGTGCTCAAATTCCATGGACAGGGTCCTAAAATTGGGGGTGTAGCCAACATCCTGGATGATTTGTGCAAAGGGCGAAAACTCATTCAGCGAATCGCGAATCACCGGTGAATTTGCCACGAAAGTGCCAATGCCATGCCGCCGCACAATGACACCTTCATTCTCCAGAGAAATGTAAGCTTCTCGCAGCGTATTGCGGCTGACTCCCAGTGTCTTGGCAATGGCAGCTTCCGATGGTAGTTGGTCGTTGCGCTTAAGCTGATTCTGGGTGATATAGTTCAGCAAATAGGCTTTGACTTGTTGTAGGCGGGTACTGGTGTTGATGGGCATGGCTGTGGTCTGGTCGGTAGATAGTAGGTTGAAAGATTGGACGTCCAACGTCTAATCTTAGTATACAGAGAAAAATAGCCTTGTCAATAGCGAATCACGGCTTTCTTAAATTTGTGCTATACCAGAAATTTACCGCAGAGAACGCCGGGTTCGCTGAGTTTTTTAAATTTTTCTCTGCGTTCTTTGCGCTCTCAGCGGTAAAAGCGCTTTTCGTTTCGACTTTAAGAAAGCCCTGATAGCGAATTTATTGGTTTTTGCTGGGTTCTAAGGGAGTAGGGTTGCGTGGCATGGTTTCCCCCTAAAGGAAAACCCTCCGAGTTTGCGGCTGAAAATTCGGAGGGCTGCTCTCAATCTTCGATCAAGGCTTTTTGCAACGCCTCTCTGAGACTGCGCACTTCAATGACCTCAATGCCTTTTGGCCAGGGTTCCCCCTTGCGCAGGCGGCGCGGCACAATGGCGTTCTTGAAGCCCAGCTTTTCGGCCTCCCGCAGGCGGGCGGGCATCTGACCAACCATGCGCAATTCGCCAGAGAGACCCACTTCGCCGATCAGCACGGTATCGGCGCGCACGGGGGCATCCTTTACCGAGGAGGCAATTGCCGCGGCTACGGCTAAGTCGGCTGCCGGCTCGCTGATCTTTAATCCGCCAATGACGTTGACGAAAACATCTTGTTCGGCCAGGCGCACGCCAACGCGCCGTGTCAGCACAGCGGTGGTTAACAGCAGGCGGTTGAAGTCGATGCCGTTGGGGGTGCGGCGGGGGTTGCCAAAACTGGTGGGGCTGGTCAGGCCCTGGATTTCTACCAGCAGCGGGCGGGTTCCTTCCATCGTCACAGCGATGGCCGAGCCGGGGGCATTAACCATGCGTTCTGCCAGGAAGGCCTCGGAAGGATTGCGGATCTCCACGAGGCCGCGGTCGCGCATCTCGAAGACGCCCACCTCCGAGGTCGCCCCGTAGCGGTTCTTGACCGTGCGCAGCAGCCGGTAGGTTTGAAAGCGATCCCCCTCCAGGTATAGCACCGCGTCGACAATGTGTTCTAACACGCGCGGCCCGGCAATGGTGCCTTCTTTAGTAACGTGCCCGATCAGAAAGACGGTAATGCCCGAAGTCTTTGCCAATTCGCGCAGTCGCGCCGCCGTCTCGCGCACTTGTGAGACCGACCCCGCCGCCGATTCCAATTGCGGCAAATAAGTAGTCTGGACTGAATCGACGACGATCAATTCGGGTTTGATCTCTGCGATATGTTCGAGAATCACATCCAGGTTGGTTTCGGTGACCAGATAGAGGTCTTCGGAGACCCCACCCCCCCCTGTCTCCCCTCCGCTTGCGGGGGGGGCAAGGATCCTTCCGGCCCTCATTTTTATCTGTCGTTCCGATTCTTCGCCAGAGATGTACAAAACCGCGCCGCGTTCGGCCATGGCCAGCGTGGTTTGTAAAAGCAGGGTCGATTTGCCAATGCCGGGGTCGCCGCCGATCAGCACAACCGAGCCGGGCACGATGCCGCCGCCCAATACACGGGCAAATTCTTCGATGGGGACAGGGATGCGCTCCTCAACCTCGTTGCTGATTTCTACCAGGCGGCGCGGCGTGGAGCGTTCGCCGGATGAGCGCACGGCGTGTTTGGCTGCACTAGGCTTTTTCTCGATGATCTCCTCGACCATGCTGTTCCACGAGTCGCAGCCCGGGCAGCGCCCCATTTGGCGGGCCGATTTGCGCCCGCATTGCTGACATACATATTGTGTGATTGCTTTTGCCATATCGTCCGTATCCAATATTCACTGAGTAGACATGAAAGTCCGGTCGCCCGTATTCTATTATAAACGAAAGGGCACGGCGCTGCGGGTGAGCAGTTACCGTGCCCTGGGGGTGTACTACGTGGCCAAGTTGTGTGCTGGCTGTTAGGCCGCGGCGAGGGTTTCGGCCTCGGTCTCTGAGGTAGATTCGCCATGGTCGGCGCGCAGAATAATATCGGTCTCGTCTTCGAGAATTTCAACATCCACAAGAACGGTATCGCCGGCTTTGAAAGTTCCCGATAGCAGGGCATCGGAGAGTGGATCTTCTACCTTTTGCTGAATAACGCGCCGCAGGGGGCGGGCGCCCATCTCGGGGTTGTAGCCCAGTTCGGCGATGACTTTAGAGGCTTCGGGCGTGATGCTCAGTTCGATCTCGTGTTCCTGCAGCCGCTCAGAGACCTTATCTAGCTCAAGGACAACAATTTGCTGAATATCCTCGCGGTTGAGCGAGCGGAAGACGATGACGCTGTCGAGGCGGTTGACGAACTCGGGGCGGAAATGCTGCTTAAGTTTTTTGGTTAATTCCTTACGCATTTCACGGTACGAGATGCGTTCTTCCATTTCTACATCGCGCTGAATCTGGAAGCCGAGGGTGGCCTGGCTGATTTCTTTGGCGCCGATATTGGAGGTCATGACAATGATGGCGTTGCGGAAATCGACTTTGCGGCCTTTGGCGTCGCTGAGGTGGCCTTCTTCCATAATTTGCAGCAGCATATTGTGGGCGTCGGGGTGGGCCTTTTCGATCTCGTCAAACACGACGATAGAGTAAGGCCGCCGGCGGATGGCCTCGGTGAGCTGCCCGGCTTCATCGTAGCCGATATAGCCTGGCGGTGCGCCAACCAAACGGCTGACCGAGTGGCGCTCCATGAATTCAGACATATCGAGCTGGATGAGGGCGTCTTCACTGCCAAACAAGAAACGCGCCAGTGTTTTGGTCAGTTCGGTTTTGCCAACCCCTGTGGGGCCGAGGAAAACAAAAGAGCCAATTGGACGACGGGGATCTTTCAGGCCTGAGCGCCCACGCCGGACGGCTTTGGAGATAATCTCAATGGCTTCGGTCTGCCCGATGATTGAATTCCTAAGCTCTTCTTCCATTTGTAACAAGCGTTCCGATTCGGCCTGAGCCATTTGCATGACCGGCACGCCTGTCCACATGGCAACGACTTCGGCAATATCATCCACGGTTACATTGGGGCTGTTCTCGCGATCCCAGGTCGTGCGGTATCGATCCAGTTCTTTTTCGAGTCTTTCCAGTTCTTCCAAAAATACCTGGGCTTCTTCTTCGCGCTCATCGGCGATAGCCTGTTTGTGCTGCTGGCGAGTTTCTCTCAGCGTGCCGATCAGTTGCTTGGTGGTTTGGGCAGCCGGGCTTTTGTACATGCGCACTCGCGAGGAAGCTTCATCAATCAGGTCAATAGCCTTATCGGGCAGGAAGCGGTCGGAGACATAGCGCGCCGAAAGATGCGTTGCTGCATCCAGGGCTTCGTCGAGGATGTTGAGATGGTGATGTGCTTCGTATGCCGGGCGGATGCCGCGCAGGATTGCGATGGTCTCATCAACGGAGGGTTCTTCTACCAATATGGGTTGGAAGCGCCGCTCGAGGGCAGCATCACTCTCGATGTGTTTGCGGTACTCATCGAGGGTGGTCGCGCCGATAACCTGAAGCTCGCCGCGTGACAGGGCTGGCTTCAAGATATTGGCTGCATCCATCGCCGATCCCGCTGAACCGGCTCCCACCAGCATGTGAACTTCGTCGATGAAGAGAATCGCATCTGAAGATTTGAGTTCCTGAATCACGCGCTTAAGGCGGTCTTCGAATTGTCCTCGGTACATCGTACCGGCAACCAGCGAGCCGACATCTAGTTGCAAGACGCGCTTGCCCAACAGCGGCAGGGGGACATCCCCCTCGTTGATGCGTTGGGCCAGTCCCTCAACAATGGCGGTTTTCCCGACACCGGGTTCACCCGTCAGGGCGGGATTGTTCTTCGTGCGGCGCGCCAATATTTGCACGACGCGCTCAATTTCCATTTGGCGGCCAATAACCGGGTCGAGTTTATCCTCATCTGCCAGCGTGGTCAGGTCGGTGGCGAGTTGATCTACCAGAGGCGTTTTCGATTTCGATTTCCCCCTGCCTTCGGTTGCTTTCTCTTTTTGGCGGCGCTGTTGGCGTGCTGCCCGCTGAGATGATTTAGTTTCTTTGATAATACGATCCGTTTGGCGGCGGATCTGTTCGGGCGTGACACCAAGCTGGCGTAAGGCATCAATGGCAATACCCTCATCCAACTCGACAATGCCCAAGAGTAGATGCTCGACACCAATATAGTGATGTCCCAACCGGCGGGCTTGTTCCATTGCTAGTTCGAGTACTTTTTGGGTTCCAGGTGAAAGCGTTGGGCGGTTGGCTGAGAGTTCGCCCAGGCCAACCATGCGCTCGATGATGTTCTGAATCTGATTGTATTCCAGGCCAAGTTCGCGCAGAACGCGCCCGGCAATGCCGCCATCCTCCTTCATTAAACCCAGGAGGAGATGTTCGGTTCCTATATGACTGTGCCGCATACGCTCAGCTTCTTCGTGCCCCAGACTAAGCACGCGCCGAGCGCGTTGCGTGAAGCGTTCAATATTTGACATGGCACAACCTCCTAACGGAGTGGTTTTGCTGGTAGAGTTTCTAAATTACAGGTATAGAGAAAGAATACCCACAGCCCATTCTCGGACAAGGTTGCAAGGTGATGATGTTAATAGTTTGGCGAGAAGGCTTTTTCTTACGTATATTGTTTGGAACTGTGCATGGACGGATCGCACCTATTTCAACTTTAATTCTACCAGAAGGTGTCCAATTTATTGGCTGAATTACCGAACTGTAAAGCAATTCTTACGAAAATCTAATGTGCCGGTTTATGCGGAAAAGCTAGAATACCACGCCGTCTGCGGCGGTGATGAATGGCAAACGGGGGATTGGGGGTGAAGCCCTTATGCAATTTTTTCCGCTAAAAGATACCCTGCTGCTTGCGGCGGGGTATCTGCATAAAACAAGCGCACCTGTTCAGGTGCGCTTGTTCAAATCAATGTGCTTGTTTTTGGCTACTTGCCTGCTTCGAGTTCTTCGCTTTCGATTTCTTCGGCGGGGGCTTCTTCTTCAACAGGAGCTTCTTCGACCTCAGCAACTTCGGCTTCGGCGGCTTCGGTCTCGACAGCTTCGGCCTCAACAACTTCGGTCTCGACAGCTTCGGTCTCGACAGCTTCGGCCTCAACAGCTGGGGTCTCAACAACTTCGGTCTCGGCGGCTGGGGTCTCGTCTTCTGCGCTGTCTGCATCAGTTTCTGAAGGAGGGGCGGCTTCTGCATCTTCGTAGGCAGAGTCGAACGAAGCGTCTACTTCGTCTTTTACCATCTTCCAGTCCAGGTCAATATAAGCGCCGGAATCAACTTTGCGGAGACTCAGGCCAATGCGGTACTTTTCGCGATCGATGTTGATGATGCGCAGGGTGAGGGTGTCGCTAACTTTGACAACCTCTTTGGGGTGCTCAACGCGGTCCGCGCTCAACTCAGAGATGTGGATCAACCCCTCCAGGTCGCGGTCTTCCAGACGGGCAAAGGCACCGAAATCGGTCAGGTGAGTGATCGTCCCGGCCACAAGCTGACCCTCTTTGAGGTCGCGCACTTTCACCAGCCAGGGGTTCTCCTGCAATTGGCGAATGGAGAGACCAATGCGTTTGCGTTCCTGGTCGAGGCTGATGACCTTGACCTCCACTTCTTGCCCAACTTTGAGGACATCCTTGGGATGCTTGATGCGCTCCCAGGAAATCTCAGATAAGTGGACTAATCCATCCGCGCCATCAATGTTCACGAAAGCGCCGAAATTTGCCAGGCTGGTCACGCGGCCCCGGGCGACGGTGCCAATGGCTAACTCGTCTAAGAGACGGTCTTTGAGTGTTTCGCGGGTTTCGTTCAGGGCCTTGCGCTCTGAAAGAATCAGGCGGCGGCGAGAACGATCCACTTCGATGATGGTTACCTCAATCGGTTCACCGATCAACTTGCCCCAGCGTTTTTCCGGGGTGTCGCCAGTGGTGCGGCGTGTCAGGCTGATTTGTGAGCCAGGCACAAACCCGCGCAGCCGACCGATGGGAACCAGAAGCCCTCCCTTGTTGAAACCAGAGATTTCACCATCGTAGGCGCCTCCGCTTTCTTTCAATTCTTCAACCAGCTCCCAATCTTTTTCTTCTTGGGCGCGAGTATAGGAAACGGCGAGATTCCCATTGCGATCCTCAGGGGTGAGGACATAAACCGTAATTGGCTGTCCAACTTCAAAACTTTCCAAAACTTCAGGCTCAAGCTGATCGAGTTCTCGACCAGGAATAATACCTTCAGATTTGGCGCCAATGCTAACAAGAATTTCAGACTTTGATACGGAAGCGATGATGCCTTCTCTGACTTCCCCTGATTTTGGCAGGTCAAAATCTAAACCTTCCTCATCCAGCAATTCTTCCATTGTAAGCTGGTGTTCTGGCGCTTCTTCTACTTCTCCTCCAACAACGTTCTCGGCGACGAGGGCTTCACTTTCAGTCATATTATTTCATACACTCCAAGTTTATAAGATCAGCATCACATTATAAGGGCTAAAAGATAACTTGACAACCTTTGTGGTAAGATTATCGCGACATTCTAATCTAAGTAACTTGTTTAGGAGTTGCGCATTTGTGCAGGGAAAGCCCGGAAATAGGGGGGGGGGGGGGCGCTTCGCGCCCCCCCACCCCCCTATTTCCGGAATATCTTTTATCGAACTGCGTAAGGTCTATTGTTTTTGCGACACAAAATAAGCATCTTTTTGAGAAAAATCTATGCCTACAATTTATCCTTTTACTGCTATTGTTGGTCAAGAGCGGATGAAGCGTGCCCTCATCCTGAACGCCGTGTACCCGCGCATTGGCGGTGTGCTGATTCGCGGTGAGCGCGGCACGGCAAAATCGACTGCGGCGCGCGCGTTGGCCGCTTTGCTGCCCTCGGTGAAAGTCATCACCGAATGCCGTTTTGGCTGCGACCCCGATCGTTCGCATACCTGGTGCACCGAATGCCGGGAACGGGCCGAGTACGAAGTCGAAATGCGCACCACGCCATTTGTGAACTTGCCGGTCTCGGCAACCGAAGACCGCGTTGTAGGGACCCTGGATATTGAAATGGCGATCCAAAAAGGGGAACGTCATTTTGAGCCGGGCGTGTTGGCAGCGGCTAATCGCGGGCTGTTGTATATTGATGAAGTCAATTTGTTGGATGACCATGTGGTCGACCTCTTGCTGGATTCGGCTGCAATGGGCATGAATATTGTCGAGCGGGAGGGAATCTCCTTTAGCCATCCGGCGCGTTTCATATTAGTGGGGACGATGAATCCCGAAGAAGGCGACCTGCGCCCGCAGCTATTAGACCGCTTTGCCCTTTCGGTGGATATTCACGGCATCCGCTCACCTCAGGAGCGGGTTTTCATTATGGAGCATAACCTGGCTTTCGAAGCCGATGCCGATGGTTTCCGCGAGCAGTGGATGGACAAGGAGCACGAACTTTCGGAGCGCATTGAACATGCGCGCGAGTTGGTGCGGCAGGTGCAGTACTCGCGCCGCGATTTGCTCTCTATTGCGGCGTTAAGCGCCTCGTTGAATGTTGACGGCCATCGTTCAGATTTAGTAATCCTCAAAGCGGCGCGCGCCCATGCAGCCTTCGAAGGGCGTCGGCGCATTGCGGAGCGCGACATCGCCTTAGCTGCAGAACTGGCCTTCCCGCATCGCATCAAACGCGGCCCCTTCGACCAGGCTGATATTGGCTTCGAAGAATTACAAGAACGCATTGAGCAGCTTCAGGGTGCCTCGGCGCCGCTTGAAGAACGCCAGCCCGGGGAAGACGACCGCCAGGAAGTTGACGAAAAAAAAAAGCCGTAGCAGATAACGTCAGCGAAGAAAAAGAAGAATCAACCCGCGGGCCGGTTGAGGCCGCCAAGCAAGATGTCTTCGAGACTGCTTCGGCGAATTGGTGGGATGGCGGTGAACGGGTAAAAGCGGGGGAGTCTTTTGACGCTCGAAAATTCGAAACCCCCCTCGACCGCCTCTCCAGGCGGCGGGGAGGCCGTCGTTCGCGCACTCGCACTGAGCGCAAGCGCGGCCGCTATATTCAATCTCGACCGGCAAACGGGAAAACCAGCGATATCGCCTTCGACGCCACCATCCGCGCGGCTGCGCCCTATCAAAAGGAACGCGAAGAGCAGCGTAAAGAGGTGGCGTTTGCGATTCGCCGCCAGGATCTACAGCAGAAGGTGCGCGTCAAACAAACGGCCAATCTGGTGTTGTTTGTCGTCGATGCCTCCTGGTCGATGGCGGTGGCCGAGCGCATGTCGGCGACAAAGGGGGCCATTCTCTCGCTGTTGACCGATGCCTATCAACGCCGCGACCGCGTGGGGTTGATTGTTTTCCAAAAAGACCGCGCCACCCTGATTTTGCCGCCGACTAACTCTGTGCAACTCGCCCAGCGGGCGTTGACCGATATTCCCGTAGGAGGTAAAACGCCTTTGGCCGCGGGCTTGTTTTTGGCGCATCAGGTCATCCAGCAGCAGAGTATGATTTATCCGGATGTGGAGCCGTTGATGATTATGCTGACCGATGGAGCGGGGAATGTCTCGATGGGGAGTCTGCCGCCGCAAGACGAAGCCCACCGCCTGGCCGAGAAGATCGCTCTCGATAACGTCCGCAGTGTAGTCATTAATATGGAACACGCCGCCTTCGATCAGGGCCTGGCGCAGAAACTGGCCGACCATCTCAAAGCGCCGTGCTACACTCTGCATGAACTCAAAGCCGAGACGCTTTATCAGGCCGTGCGTGAGGAGATGGCGGGCTGAACTGAAATGATACAAATTATGAAATGTTGTTATGTGCATCACAGTTTGTGTTTTGCATATCACAGGAGATCACATGTCTGAAGAAGACACCACCAACGAAAAAACGCCCCCTTTGCCCGAAGATAAACTCTCCATCACGCGCCACAGTGTGACTATCGACGGGCGAGAGATCCGCTATACGGCTACTGCCGGGACATTGGTGTTGAAGGAGGAGGCCGAAGCTGGGGGTGGGGCCCAAAAAGATGCCGAAGGCGAAAAGCCTAAGGCCGCGATCTTTTTTGTGGCCTATACCCTCGACCGCGATGTAACGTTCTCCGATGCCCAGCACCGCAAGGCGCGCCCGCTGACTTTTGCCTTCAACGGTGGGCCGGGGTCTTCGTCGGTGTGGTTGCATCTGGGATTGCTAGGGCCGCGGCGGGTAGCGATGACGCCTGAGGGCGAGATGCCGCCGCCGCCTTTTGAGTTGATTGATAACGATTTTTCCTTGCTGGATGTCACTGACCTGGTTTTCATTGATCCGGTGACCACCGGCTTCAGCCGGGCGGTGCCGGGGGAGGACCCCAAACAGTTTCATTCGTTTAGCAAGGATATTGAGTCGGTGGGGGATTTTATTCGTTTGTATACCACGCGCTACAACCGCTGGGTTTCGCCAAAATTTTTGATCGGTGAGAGCTACGGCACAACGCGCTCTGCCGGATTATCGGGCTATTTGCAGGAACGGCACGGCATGTACTTGAATGGCATTATGTTGGTATCGTCGATCTTGAACTTTCAGACAGCTTATTTCACCCCCGGCAATGACTTGCCCTATATCTTATTCTTGCCGACTTACGCGGCCACAGCCTGGTATCATGATCGGCTGGATGCTGAACTTCAGCAAGATTTGCGCGCCACGCTTGATGAAGTCGAAGCCTATGCCGTTGGCGAGTATGCCCGCGCGTTGATGGCAGGCGCTTCGCTCTCGTCCGAGGAACAAGCCCAAACAGCCGCGCGACTGGCCCGCTATACCGGCTTATCCCCGGAATATATCCAACAGACCAATCTGCGCATCGAGATCATGCGCTTTATTAAAGAGTTATTGCGTCACGAGCGGCGCACCACGGGGCGCCTGGACACGCGTTTCAAGGGCATCGACCGTGATGCTGCCGGGGAGCAGTGGGAGTTTGATCCTAGCCTGGCGGCGATTACCGGGCCGTACACGGCCACGCTTAACGACTACTTGCGGGCGGAACTTGAATTTGAGAGTGATTTGCCCTATGAGATTTTGACCGGGCGCGTGCAGCCCTGGACCTATGATAAGCACCAGAATGCCTTTGTCGATGTGGCTGAGACCTTGCGCAAGGCGATGAGCATTAACCCGTATTTGAAAGTTTTTGTGGGCAATGGTTATTACGATCTGGCGACGCCTTATTTTGCTACGTTGTACACCTTCGATCACCTGCACCTGGATGACAGCCTGCGCGGCAATATATCCATGAGCTTTTACGAGGCCGGGCATATGATGTATATTCACCAGCCCTCGCTGGAAAAGTTGAAGGGCGATCTGGCGGCGTTTGTGACTTCGGCGCTGCCGGAATAAATACTGAAAAAAGGACGCCTGATGTCTGGAGGTTATATGACCGAGAAAACCATTATCATCACCGGGGCGTCGCGGGGGCTGGGCGCGGCGGCAGCGCGCATTGCCGCAGAGATGGGCGCCAATGTGGTACTCAATGCCCGCACGGAGGGCGCGCTGGATGCAGTGGTTACAAGCATTCGGGCTGAGGGTGGGGCTGCTCTGGCTATCCCTGGGGATGTAAGTACGCCCGAAGATTGCCGCGCGTTGCTGGCCGCAGCCGTGGAACGCTTCGGCGGGCTGGACGCGCTGGTCAACAACGCCGGGATTATCGAGCCGATTGCGCCCATCGCGGAGGGCCGTTTAGAGGCCTGGACACAAAATTTGGCAGTCAATGTGCTGGGGCCGGTGATGCTTACGCAGGCCGCGCTGCCCTATTTGCGGAAGCGCGCCGGTCGCGTGATCAATGTCTCTAGCGGAGCGGCAGTCAAGGTGGTACCCGGTTGGGGGGCCTATTCAGCCGCTAAAGCGGCCATCAATTCGTTTACCAATATCCTGGCTGCTGAGGAGCCGGAGATCACGGCTATTGCTTTCCGACCTGGGGCGGTCGATACGGCCATGCAGGATGTCATCCGGCGTGATGGGGCAACAGGGATGCCCGATGAGTTCCACAAAAAATTTGTTAATCTATTTGCCGGGGGCGCTCTGCTGCCGCCGGAACTGCCGGGCAAGGCGTTGGCTCTTCTGGCGTTGGATGCGCCACACGAGTGGAGCGGAGAATTCATTCCGTGGGATGATGCGCGCATCCAAAAGCTTGCTGGATGACCTTTCCATTTTGCAGCGATTTTACAATCCCTGAAGCGCTTCTGAACAACCGAAAGATAGAATGAAAGCATATCGAAAGGAGAAACCCATGAAGCGGTCTCTGTTCATCATCATGTTATTGGTGTTGCTTTCTGTCGCCTGTTCGTTGACAGGCCTTGTTGGAAAAAGCCAAGATACGGCAACGCCAGAAGCGGCGGAAGCCGATCCGCCAGACGCGGAGGAAATTGCCCCGCCCATGCCCCCGGAGGGAGAACCCGCCTCGGGCGAGAGTGCCCCTCACGGGAAGTGCGGCGATGGCATTTGCGATGGGCCAGAGAACCAGGGAAATTGCCCGGATGATTGCACCCAGCCCGAAGGAGAGTTTCCTCAGCCGGGAGCGGGCGCGGCGACGGGCGAAGAGTTCTGGGTAACTAACCCCACAACAGGAGCCGCTCTTTATGTGCATGTCATGGTTCCTGAGGGCGAAGGCCCTTTCCCGGCGGTGGTCGTTGTCCCTGGCGGCACCGGAGATGGCGCCCGCTTCCGCTCACCGCGCGGCATGGGTGCGGTGCTGACCGAAGCGGGTATTGTTTCAATTTCATTTGATCCTGACGGGCGCGGCCATAGCGAAGGCGAGGAAGATTTCAACGGCTATGCCCAGCAGGACGGGCTGGCTGCAGTGATTGAGTTTGCCGCTGAGTTGCCCGAGGTGGATGCTGAACGTGTTGGTCTGGCTTCGTTTTCGTATGGCGTGACAATGGCCTCTGGGGCCTTGGCGCGCCACCCCGATCTGCCGGTGGTTTTCTTCATGGATTGGGAAGGGCCGGTAGATCGCTTCGATACTACGGTGGATTGCACCAACAGCACCCGGATTGATTTTCAGCCGTGTGACGATCTGGAATTTTGGGGCGAGCGCGAGGCGCTCAAGTTCATCTCTGGTGTGCAGGTTCCCTATCAAAGATTGCAGAGTGAGGTCGATCATGTTCAGCCCGATGTGGATCACGCTGTCAATATCGTCAACGCAGCTGTGCAAGGCGGAGTCCCCTGGGTACGGCTGAACGACCTGCCTCCCAATCAGACCTACGATCACGACAGTCCGCCCGCAATGATCCCTGAGACGATGGACAAAGGCCTGGATTTGCTGGCAGCTCAGTACATTCAAGAATTGTTTGTGCTGCACGCGCCTTAACCGCATTTGATGGCAAACTTCCGTTGAAAGGGGGGTGCAAAAATAGTTGAGCCTCAGCAAGTATGCTGGGGCTTTTTTTGTGTGCGGTCGTGACCTTGACAATTTGCGGGAGTTGCGTACAATTGTACAAAGATACAATAATACAATCAGACAAAGATACAGTCTGGCCGGGAGGTAGCATGCAAATAAAAATAGATTTGATTTCGAAAATACCTATTTATGTGCAGATCATTGACCAGATCAAACACATGATCGCGACAGGCACATTGAAGCCAGGCGACCAACTCCCCACGGTGCGGCAAATGGCAACCGATCTGCGGGTGAATTTCAACACTATTGCCAGGGCCTATCGGGTGCTGGATGACGAGGGGCTGATTTCTACACAACATGGGCGCGGCACCTATATCTTGCCCCCGCCCAGCGAAATGAACGGTGAGACCTTGCGTCGTCAGGATATCGAATGGCTGACCCGTCATTACCTCAATGAGGCTGCCAGCCTGGATTACTCGGCAGAAGAAGTCAGGGCAATTTTTGAGAAATACCTAAACCAATGGCTCAGAGAGGGCACCCCTCCTCCAGAGCATAATGAAAACAAATGAGGCAAAATATGATGAACCCTACCTATCGAAAAATGAAAACAAGTAATGTGGACGTTGTCCGCATCAACGGCGTAGCTGGGACCTTGTTCGCAATCTTTTTGATTGTTGGGAGCGTGGGCACGGTGTTGATGGCCTTAAATAGAACGCCTCTTTGGCTGACGATAACCTTCCCCTGCGTAATGACCTTGTTCGGTCTTTTGCTTATGTTCGCGTTGAAGATTGCCGATCAATGGGAGAAGACCGTGGTGTTGCGCTTTGGAAAATATCGCGGCTTGCTTGGCCCCGGGCTGTTTTGGATCATCCCGATTGTGGATACCGTGGCCGAGTGGATTGATCATCGCGTGATGGTGACCCCATTCAGTGCGGAGAAGACTCTGACCAAAGACACAGTTCCTGTGGATGTGGATGCCGTGCTGTTCTGGATGGTCTGGGACGCCGAGAAGGCTGCCCTGGAAGTGGAGGATTATAAGATGGCTATTTCCTGGGCGGCACAGACAGCCTTGCGCGAGATCATCGGGCAAATGGATTTGGCCGACATTTTGGTGGGGCGCGCCAGAATGGATGCGGATTTGCAGCGCATTATTGATGAGCGCACCACCCCCTGGGGCGTCACCGTGCAGTCTGTCGAGATCCGCGATATCGTTATCCCGCAAGAACTTGAAGATGCCATGTCTCGTCAGGCGCAAGCCGAGCGTGAGCGTCAGGCCCGCGTCATTTTGGGTGAATCCGAGAAGCAAATCGCAGACTCTTTTGCAGATGCCTCGAAGGCCTATGCCAACAATCCTACCGCCCTCCACCTGCGGGCCATGAACATGCTTTTCGAAGGATTGAAAGAAAAAGGCGCTATGGTCATCGTTCCCAGCAGCGCCGTAGATACCATGAACCTGGGCGGCTTGAGCGGCATGGTCTCGCTGGCCCAAACGAATCGGCCCGAAGAATAGTCCTGCCCCAGGATGGAGTGCAACTGGCTCGGGGCGCAGAACCAGCTCTGAGCCAGTTTGTTTGAAAGGAGCGCCTTCATGGAAGAAATCAAAAAATGGGAATATCAAGTGCTGACCATTGGGTCGGTCTTTGGCACAAAGGACGAACAGATCGCGGCTACGCTAAACGCCTGGGGGGAGGATGGCTGGGAGGCTATCCATGTGTACACCCCATCGAACAGCAACAAAGTGACCCTTGTTGCCAAACGGCCGTTGAGTGATGCTGTTCGCCGGGGTCGAACCCGTCAGCAGCGCGGCTGGTAACGATGAAGAGAAAATGTCTGGAGCGCCAATAGTGTGGATGGTTCCGATGATCGCTGTGCCGACGGTGGTGATTGGCGTTGCGGCGATTGCGGTGAAACACGCACCTTGGCAGAATGTTGATGTTTCACGTGAAACACTTTTGGATACTTTTGGAGAAGGAATATGTTTCACGTGGAACACTTCTATTAGGAAAGCAGAGATCCACTATACGCTTCGACTACGCTCCTGCCGGTCGCTCCGCCCTGTACGTTGATCCCTATTGCCTTATCTGAAGCTGATGTTATCAGGTAAACTATGGAAATCTTTTTTCGTGCTTTGAACGCTTTTCTGATGATCGCCCTACCGTTGATCTTGGGCGTTTATCTGGTGCGGCGCTATGATGTCGAGTGGCGCTTATTTGGTATCGGGGTGATGCTGTTTGTAGGGTCGCAATTCTTGCATATCCCTTTTAATGCCTGGGTTTTGTCACCAGGAATAGAAAAGCTTGGATTGTCCGATGCCAGCGCAGGAATGCCCCTGGTAGGATTGGCAATTTTATACGGTCTCTCGGCAGGACTATTTGAAGAAGTCGCCCGCTACATTGGCTTTCGGTTCTGGCTAAAAGAGGATCGCAATTGGGGCGCAGGCTTGATGGTTGGAGCCGGGCATGGCGGTATTGAGGCAATTTTATTGGGGATGTTGGCGCTGTATGCCTTCATCCAGGCATTGGCGCTGCGCAATGCCGATCTGGCTTCGGTTGTATCCCCCGACAAGATCGCAGTGGCCCGGACGCAATTAGACCTATATTGGTCGATACCCTGGTATACGGCTCTTTTGGGAGCCGTAGAGCGTATCGGGGCAGTAGCTTTTCACTTGTCGGCCTCAGTACTGGTCTTGCAGGTTTTTCAACGGCAGAGCTATCTCTGGCTGGGTGCGGCGATTGCCTGGCACACACTGCTCGATGCGCTGACTGTGTACGGCATTCGAGTGTGGGGGGTCTATATTACCGAGGGGCTGATTCTGTTTTTTGGGGGGGTGAGCATTGTGTTGGTTGTGCTTTTGCGGGATGCGCCTCGGAAATTCAGCCCGGCCCCAAATCTGCCGCTCCCACCTCGGGGGGAGTCTGATCCCCCGGAAAATTGGCGCGAAAATCTGGATGATTCGCGTTACATATAGGCATCGCTATGACTGAAACCATCGTTCTTGAAAATTTATCCAGATCATTTGGGCAGGTGGCGGCTGTTGAGGGCTTGTCCTTCTCTATCGGCGCGGGGGAGATTTTTGGTCTTCTAGGGCCAAACGGAGCCGGGAAAACCACTACCGTGCGCATGTTGAGTGCGTTGATCGCCCCCACTAGCGGCAGGGCCTGGGTCAACGGCCATCGGATTGAGCAGCAAGATCAGCACATCCGGCGTAGTGTCGGCATTCTGACCGAGTCGCCGGGGCTGTATGAGCAGCTCAGCGCCGAGCGCAACCTGGCTTTCTATGCCCAGATGTATGAAGTCGCCGACCCGCCTAAGCGCGTTGAGCAGTATTTGCGGCGGCTGGGGTTGTGGGATCGACGGCATGAGCCGGTGGGCGCTTTCTCAAAAGGGATGAAACAAAAATTAGCCATCGCCCGGGCGTTGTTGCACGAGCCAGGCATACTCTTTTTAGATGAGCCTACCAGCGGCCTCGATCCGCAAGCGGCCCGCATGATGCGCAACTTTATCGCCGAGTTGAAAGACGGCGGACGCACAATTGTGTTGTGTACCCACAATCTTGAAGAAGCCGACCGCCTCTGCGATCGCGTTGCGGTTCTCCGGGGGCACTTGTTGGCGCTGGATACGCCCACGGCTCTGCGTCGCAAATTATTTGGCCGCACCGTGGTATTTCACCTGCTGCAACCGTCCCAGCGATTTGCCGGTCTGCTGGAGGGGTTTGATTTTGTGCATTCTGTTGAGCAAATAGATAACAAGCTGGTCGTAGGTTTAGAGGATCCCGACGCGCACAACCCCGCCCTGGTGCGGGCGCTGGTCGAGGCGGGCGCTGAAATCCAATTTGTCGGCGAACTGCGCCGCAGGTTGGAAGATGTTTACGTGCAATTAATGAAACAGAGCCAGGACACAGGGCCGTTGTGATTGCTCTAATCAGAGAAAACTTATGAAAAAGATATGGACTCTCGTACGCAAAGAATGGGCTGAGGTTTTTAAAAACCGTTTCGTCTTCTTCACGGTGGCGTTTCTTCCGCTCTTGTTCACGGTGCTGCCTCTGGTGATTCTATATATCAGCAAATCGTCTGGCGAGTGGAGCGATGCCATGAGTATCTCTGATCTCCCGCCCCAGTTTGTGGGGGGGTGCGGGGAGTTGGATGGAGCGGGCTGTATGCAATATTTCATCGTGACTCAATTTATGTTGCTCTTCATGATGGTGCCGATGATTGTGCCGATCACTTTTGCCTCGTACAGTATCGTGGGCGAGAAATCTGCCCGCACACTTGAGCCGCTGTTGGCTTCGCCGATTACCACGTTTGAGTTGTTGGTTGGCAAAGCATTGGCTGCCTCAATCCCCGCAGTGATTGCCACCTGGGTAAGTTTTTTGCTTTATATGGTGGGTGCGCGAATGCTGGCCGTTAGCCCCGAGGTATTGGCGAAACTCTTCGACCCTTTGTGGTTGAGTGCCATATTTGTGGTGGGGCCGCTCTTGGCGCTGGCCGGAGTCAGCATCGCGGTGATGATTTCATCCAGAGTATCCGACCCGCGCGTGGCCGAACAGATCTCGGCAGTGTTTGTATTGCCGTTGATGGGTTTGTTCATAGGCCAATCAACGGGCCTGATCTTCATCAACGAGCGGCTCATCTTGTGGTTGGCTGTTGGGCTGTTCGTGCTTGATGCGGCTTTGTTTACCTTTGCGATGCAACTTTTCCAGCGTGAAACGATATTGACACGTTGGAAATAAACCGCATCGCCGTAGATATACAAAGGGGCACTGACCATCTTGGAGGGGAGTTCCCCTTGTGGGGAAGCGTGTTTTTATGTTCAAAAACAGCCAAATAGGGTTAGAATAAAGAGTACCATGAAACATTTTTTTGTTTCTATCATGCTCGTATTGCTGGCGGGGTTGCAAGCGCCTGTTCGTGTAGCAGCCCAAGCCGATGAAGAGCCACTCATCGTCAGCCTGAATAAGGACTTTGGCTATGCCGCTGGCGGAAAAATTCAGGGCACCTTCTCCCTTAAAATCCGCACTCCCGACGACCTGTTGCGGGTAGATTTTTACGTGGATGATGAGCTTGTCTTCGTAGCTGACGCGCCCCCTTTTCAGTATCAATTTAACACGACCGATTACGCCCTCGGCGAGCATACGTTTCGGGCAGTTGGTTATCGTTCAGATGGCGCTCAACTTGTATCGAGTATTTTCTCGCGTGAATTTATCAGCGCCGAACAAGCCTGGGAAAATGTTGGTGCTTTACTTGGCCCGCTGTTAGGCGTTGTGGTTGTATTAACATTATTGGGCACCGGCGGGTCGGCCTTATTGGGGCGGAAGCGGGAATTCCGCCTGGGACAATACGGCATTGTTGGCGGCGCTGTATGCCCGCGTTGCACATTACCCTATGCCAGAAGTTTGTTCGCTCCCAACCTGCTGGTTGGAAAATTGCAGCGTTGCCCTCATTGTGGAAAATGGGCAATCGTAGCCGGGGCTTCTCCGGATGCTTTGGCGCAAGCCGAGGAGCGCTATCGCACGGAGGGCAGTTCAGACGTTTCGCTATCCGATCAGCAAGCAGAATTCCAGCAAGTTCTTCACGATTCCCGCTACGAACACGATGATTAGGATTTGTCTATGCGTCAAATTGAAACACTCGACCGACTTATTGAGATCAGCCTGACTTTGAATTCCTCGCAAGAGCTTGAAGCAATTCTGGAATTCATTCTCACAACTGCCAAAGAACTACTGCATTGCGAAGCGACTTCGCTGATGCTCTACGACGAGCGCGACCAGCAGCTTTATTTCACCGCGTCCATTGGTGCAAATTCGATGGAGTTAGAGCAAATGGCCGTCCCACTGGAAGGCAGTATTGCCGGAACTGTCTTCAGCGAAAATTGCCCGATGGTGGTAAACGACACGGCCACAGAGCCGCGCCATTTTAAGCTAATTGAGCGCCAAATTGGCTATCAAGTTCGCAATCTCTTGGGTGTCCCCATGCGTATTCAGGATCGCAACATCGGCGTCCTCGAAGCGGTCAACAAACATGAGGGCGCATTTGGCGAAGAGGACGTGCAATTGCTTTCTTTTGTGGGGGCACAGTCGGCCATCGCTATCCACAATGCTCAAATTGTCGAGAAACTCCAAGCAGCCAATCAAGAGTTGCGTCACGCCGACCAACTCAAGGTAGATTTTATGGCCGTGGCATCGCACGAGTTGCGCACGCCGCTGGGAATTATTTTAGGCTATGCCACTTTCCTCAAAGAAGAGGGGCAGGGAGAATTCTCTGAGCATGCCGATACAGTACTGAATGCCGCTTTACGTCTGCGCACCCTTTTGGAAGATATGACCAATATGAATTTGTTGTATTCAGGAGCCACGGAGCTGAGACTTCGGATAACAACCATCCAGGCCATTTTGCGGCAAGCCTTTGATGAGGTTTACGAAATGGCGCGCGCCCAAAATATGTTGATGGATATCCAATATCCCAAACAAGATATTTGGATTGAGGCCGATGAGCGCCTGTTAAAAGTTTTTGTGAATTTGCTGAACAACGCCATCCGCTTTACCCCGGCGAACGGCGAGATCTTTATTCAAATCTCAACGGGCGGCACTGAAGTACTGGTTGAGGTGCGTGATACCGGAATTGGAATTTCTCAAGAGAAACTAGAACGAATCTTTGAGTATTTCTATCAGGTGGAGCATCACATGACGCGGCGTTACGATGGCTTGGGTTTGGGGTTGGCGATTGCCCGGGGGATGGTGGAGCTTCACGGGGGGCGCATTTGGGCTGAATCGGAAGGCCCGGGCAGGGGGGCAACTTTCAAGGTGGCTTTGCCCACAGTTCCCCCTCCAGAATAAACTAAGCGCCGTGTTCCAGCGCCCACATTTCTAGCGTTTCCTCCACTTGCTCTAAATAGATGTCTAGGGCTGTCAACCGCTCTCTAAACTCAGGCCCGCATAGCCCTAGATGGCTGCATACGGCCTGCCAGCTTTGCGCGGCGGCATCTCCCTCAGGGAATGCAGCAGCAATCAGAGTCCAGGTGCGCAGTAACGGCCAGAGCAGATCTTTGGGGCGTTCACTACTGATCAGGGCATCGAATGCGCTATAGTAATAATTTCGGCGGTAGCTGCTGATTTCCTTAGGACGCTGGCGAACCGGCGATGCACTGAAAGCTGCATCCCAGGCGGTCATCCATTGCCTGAGTTGATTTATATCGCATAGTGCGCCGCCTAATAACCCTATGAGTCCGGCGTACATGCCCGTACGATCCAGGTGTTCTACCCGGTCGGCAAATGCCGGTAAAAAGCGCCTTTCTGATAAGGGTTCTCCTACCAGGAGCGCCAGTGCATTGGCTGCGGCTTCCAGAATACTTAAATAAGCCGGTACGCTTTCTACGCTATTCGCTGCGGACGCATTTTCTAGTGTCATCCAATCCTGGCGCGCCTTAGTGATGAGCGGTTGCGCGCGCATGATGGTGTGATCGGCACGGTGAAACATGCCGCGCACGGTGGCAATGGTGAAATCTAAAAAGTGCTGCGGGTCAAACAGTACCTGGGCATTGAACAGGCTAGGCCCCATCTGGGGATGTACGCGCAACTCACGCCCTTTTAGGTATCTCTTTTGTGAATGATGTTCGATGTCGAGATGGACATCGTCGGTCAGGCGCAAAATTTCGCGGTCGATAGCAGGCGTGTCGGAGTGAATGAAAACCAGATCGATATCGGTCGTGCCGCCAAGTAGCGGATCATCACCCAGGGCCAAAGAGCCGCGCAAATAGGCGCTCATAATATCGAAGTTGCCGCGGGTAATTTTTTCGACGGTGGTTTCGGCGAATTGTTTGAGAATATCGGGCGTGATTTGCATAAGGGCTTCTCCTCCCCCAGCGCAGAATTACGCTTGTTGGGGGATGTCACCTTTGAGGTCGAGCGGCAGGCTGGTTTGGAAAGGGGGCATTTCCAAAGTTCTGCGAATGCTGTCCTCTACCCATTTTAAATCATCGGGGTTGGCAATATAGTCGAGATGATTTGTATCCATCGGAAGGATTTGCGGGCCATTGTAGCCATCGCCAAAAAAGGCTTCATAGGCCTGATTGAGCCTGTCGATATAGCCGCGATCCATATCGCGTTCGTAAGGGCGGTCGCGGTGGGCAATGCGCTGCATGAGTACATCAGTGCTGGCCCGTAAGTAGACGATCAGATCTGGCAAGGGGATTTTCTCGGCCAGCGCATCATGAACCTGATGATACGTATCGAGTTCATCGCCATCCAGGTTGATGCTCGCAAAGAGAGCATCTTTTTTGAAGGTATAGTCGGCGATCAGGCTGTTTCCGGGGGTCAGCAATTTTGATGCGGCGCGTTGCTGATGATAGCGGCTGAGTAAAAAGAAAATCTGCGTTTGGAATGCGTAGCGCTGGCGGTCTCCGTAAAAATCGGCCAAAAATGGATTTTCTTCAAAGACCTCTAACAATAGGTCTGCGTTAAAAGCAGATTGAAGTAAGCGAGCTAATGTGGTTTTTCCAACACCGATGACACCTTCGATGGCAATATACATAATCCCTCAGCGATCGTGTGCAATGAGTCAATTGGGTCGTTCGCAATAAGGATACCAGCCTTTGGCAGAGGGCGCAACTGCAAGGTGAGTTGGAAATCTCCTCGGGAAGGTACTTGACAAGCGCGCCGCGATCATTACACTTATAGGTGATATAAGTTGTGAGTTGCAAGGAGGTTGCAATGCCTGGACTAAATCGAGTGCAGTTGATTGGTTATTTAGGGAAAGACCCTGAAACGCGGTATACCCCTTCTGGCAAGAAGGTGTGCGCCTTCAGCGTGGCGGTCAGCCGCCGTTGGCGAGATGCCGAAGGCGACTGGCAAGAAGCCACCGACTGGTTCAATGTCGAAGCCTGGGCGCGCCTGGGGGAAATTTGTCAGCAATTTTTGGGTAAAGGTCGCCTGGTTTTCATCGAGGGGCGCTTGCAGACCGACCGCTTCGAGCAGGATGGTGAAACGCGTTACTTCACCAAAGTGGTTGCTTCTCAAATGCAAATGCTCGACCGCAAACCCGAAGAGCCGGAGCTGGGCGAGGAAACCGCCGAAGCGTAGGCTCTAAAAACAAACCCCCTCTAGCCGCAGCAGCCAGGCTTTGGTATCAAGCCCGCCGTATCCGCTGTAGCCGTGCAGCCCACCATTCGATGCCAGCACGCGATGACAGGGGATCACCAGGGGGATGGGGTTGGTCGCTTCGGCGCGGCCCACAGCCTGGGCTGCGCGCCGGTTCCCCACCTGGACGGCAATTTCCCCATAGGTGCGCGTCGCCCCTCTTGGAATATCTATCGTCGCGCGCAGCACGCTCTCCTGAAAAGGCCTCATCACCTTCCAATCTATTGGCAGATCGAAGTCGGTGCGCTCTCCGGTGAGATAAGCGGCAATCTGACTTGTGGCGGGCTGGGTGCGGCTTTCGTGGGGGATGATCTGCGCCCGATGGCGGGCGGTGAGTTCTGTGCAAAAAGCTTGTTCATCATCTTGGAGGGAAATAGCAACCAAGCCTCGGTCGTTAACCGCCACCCAGATGACGCCCAGCGGCGTGGGCGGCGTACGGCCATCGAATGTCTTTCCCATGGGAAGTTGCCTCAAGATGCCGGTGCTATGATAGTTAGTAATTGGTCACCATATCAATCATGCCCCGCTCACGGGCGCGGTGTTCACACCCATAGAATACCACGGCTGAGAGAACGGCAAACACGACTGTTAACCCTAAGAGAATGCCCATCAGTTGCCCGTTGCTGAATCCAGATAGGGTAGGAAAAGCCTCGGCTACCGAACCGACCAGGGCGCGGCGTAGCAATTCTAACCAATAGGTCAGGGGCATGGCAAAACCAATCGGGCGCAGAAACGCGGGCAGAATGTCGAGGGGGAAAATTGCCCCGCTGAAGAGATACAGCGCGCCTGCGGTGACATCCCCAATAAACCAGACCTGATTGGCCGTAATCAACGTGATGCCAGCCAGAATTAGTCCCATCATTGCCAGCATGACCACCCCAATGAACAAGGTCCCAAAAAACAGGGGCCAGTTTACGGCAGCAAAATCAATGCGGACATGCAAGAAAGCCACCCCAAACAAGATGGTGATCAGCACAGAAATGGACGCGACAATGAAGCGCGCCACGCCGCGCCCCATCAGATACGAGGGAATGTGGATGGGGGCCATATACATGTATTTGAGCGTTTTGTAGTGTTCGCGGTCATCGATCACGGCCCACGAAATTCCGGTCATCACCTGCCCCACATAAATATAGAAAGCATTTCCTAAATAGATGTAGGGAAAGATGGGGGCCTCGAAGTTTGCGCCCGAGACAATGCTGTACATGACAACCAGAATAGCAGCCCCGGCCAGCGGTTTGATGATGGAGTACACCGCGAACAAGAAAGGGTCGGTCCAGTTCGATTCGATCTGCCAACCCAGCCAGGCCGCCATGCGAAAGGAGCGGGTGAAAGTAGTGCGATCGGGGAAGAGGCCCCGTAAAGTGCGATTCGCTGAAAACATAGGTGTCTATCTCCGGCTTTCTGTCAGGCGACCCTCGCGGATTGCCAGGCGTTCCATATAGGCCAGCAAGTATTTGGCCGCGCCGACGAAGATTACGCTCAGAATGGTCAGGATCAAAATCTCAAGGGGGACATTGAGAAAGCCCAACGCCGCACCGGAAGGAAAGACCAACTGGCGCATGGCATCCAGCCCCAATGTGAGCGGGATGATTGAAGCGGATGCCGCCACCCAGAAGTTGAAACTCTTGATGGGGAAATAGAACCCCGAGAAGAGATAGACCGGCTCCTGCGCTAAGTTGGAGAGATGCCAGGCCTCCCGGCTGAGCAGCAAAAAGAGAGAAGCGAAGAGCATTCCCATGCCATATAGCGCAACCAATGTCAGAAAGAAAACCAGGAAAAGCTGCCCGAAACTGGCAACGGCATAGGGAATCTTAAAGAACCAACTGCCCAGGGTTGTGATGATTAACGCCCGCAAGGTGGTTGCCAAAAGGCCGCCTAATGCCATTCCCAACAGAATCGCCATCATCGAATTGGGGGCCATAATATACAGCGCCAGATTGCCCATTTCTTTTTCCCAGTACAACTGGCTAGACATGCTCCAAAGCACGTTCATCCAGAAGGCCGTCATTGCTCCGCCCATCACCACAAAGCCAACATATTCCTCCGGCGCGCCGATGGCCTGATAGACAAAGACATAGGCCGAGACCGCCAGCATGGGCAGCAACACATCAAAAAATAGCCAGGCTTTCTCGCGCTGCTGACCAATGATGCGCGGGTAGGCGCGTGCCAGGACAGTCTGGATGAAAAGCCGGATGCCGGTGTTTTTCTTGACGGGCGTTTGCCCGCCGAATATGGGCGTGAGTTGATTAGGCATCCGCTTCTACCTCTTGCATACTGCGCCCGACCAGGTCAACGAAGACATCTTCCAGCGTGGGTTCACGCTTTTGCAAGTTGAGAATGTGGATGTTGTTGGAGGTCATCATATTGACGACACCCCCCAGGGCGTCATCCGTCTCTAGGATCAGGTCTAACTCGGCAGAGCCATCTTTGGGAACATGGAGTACTTTACTCACGCCGGGCAACTTTTGGAAGGAGTCCGCGCTCACCCCGTTGAGGGGGCTGATTTCCATCTTGTAGATGGCATCTTGCTGAAGGCGGCGTTTTAAATTCCCCGGTGTATCGCACGCCAGGACACGGCCCTTGTTGATGATGGCTACCCGGTCGCACAACTCATCGGCCTCGACCATGTAGTGGGTGGTTAGCAGCAGCGTGCGGGCTGAATTTTCATCGACCCACCGGCGGATGAAGTTGCGCACATCGCGAGAAGCGCCCACATCCAGCCCCAGGGTTGGCTCATCGAGAAAGAGCACATCGGGGTCGGTCATGAAGCCGCGCACAATATTCATCTTCTGGCGCAGCCCGGTGGAAAGATCGGAAGATTTGGTGTTAATGCGGTCTTCCAGCCCGACGACTTTGAGCAAGTCCTTGATGCGTTGATTGGCTTCCCTGGAGGGCAGGCCGTAAAATTGGCTGAACATCCATAAATTCTCGCGCACGGTCAGCAGACCATAGCCGGAAGATTCTCCGCCGGAGACCATATTGATGCGGGCGCGTACTTTTTGCGGCGCTTGGGTGACATCGAGGTCGGTTACCCAGGCCTGGCCGTTGGTGGGGGCCAGCAGCGTCGTGAGGATTTTTATCAGGGTTGTTTTTCCGGCTCCATTGGGGCCAAGCAGCCCAAAGAGTTCCCCCGGCTGAATTTCGAGATTGATATCGCGCAATGCGGTTAGCTCTTTGGGGTCAGATTTCTTCCCCCCGCGAATTTTATAAACCCGGCCCAAGTTTTGTGTGCGGATGGCTAAAGTCATAGTGTCCTTACTTATTGGATCGAAAGTGCTAGAGTGGAACGCCTGCCACTATCAAATCTGATGGGTTAGCGTAGGTAAATCGTAGGGTAAGCGTCATGCATGGATTGACGCTTGTTGGTATATTTAGGATCGAAGGGCGATTTCTCTTCTTCTCCTCCTTAGAGAGAGCCGGGTATGGCGAACCCGGCTCTCGGCGATTCTGGGGGGAATTCAGGCCTCAGGCGGGCGATTGTTCGGCCAGCAGTTCTTGAAGTTGTTCCGTATGCAGAATTGGGTGCATCACAGCGTGTTCGAGCATGGCGTCTATGCAATAGCGAACGCCCCAATTTGAAGCGTACTCTTGTTTGTAGAAGCGCTCTTCCTCGATGTCTGCCAGCGGCGACCGCCAGTGATCGTTCAGGTGGGCAATATACGCCTCGGCCTGGGCGGCGATGACATTCAGTGCAGGGCGCTCTCTGATCTGTGGATCAGGCAATTCTAATTTCTCACACATCCAAACCAGATAACTGCGATCCGCCCCCAAGGCATGTGCCAGCAATGCCTCTAGCGAGACGTAACTGGGATCATCGGTTTCTGGGAGTTTGAGACCGGCTGCTTTGGCTTGTTGCCAGACTTGCCAGAATTTTAGTAAATACTGGGCGCGCAGAAAAACCATCGTGCGCGCTGCGCCATAACGATAAGGGGGTAAAGTATGCTTTTTCATAGGTTGCTATCCTTACGCGGGGAAATGTTCTTTCATTTGTTGGAGCCATTGCACAACAGGGTGCAGTTGCTGGTAATACGCGATGCAGTAATCAACAATGTTGGGGGTGTATAACTCGGCAGGTAGCCCGAGATCTTTCCCCGCGGTCAGCCCGCTGTGGCGTAAGAGATCGGCGTTGGGGTGTTCAGGGTCGTAACCGCGCGGCGTGCGCTTGTAGGTTCGTTCGCCGACACGAAAACCCTGTTGTGCTACTTCAGTTATGACTTGCGCCAATACCGGGCCAAGAGAAGGGGCCACGACGGCATCGCGGTAGGCTTGCAGCAGCGGTTTTGAAAAGGAATGCAATCCCACGGCGAGCATCAGGTTATTGGCATCGAGGTGGAAGTAGTAGCCCGGATTTTCGAATTTGTGGCCTTCCCCAACCCAGAACCATAATCCCAGATTGGTTTTATAAGGTGTTTTATCTTTGCTAAAGCGCGTGTCACGGTAAATGCGGAAGATGGATTTGTTCACCCGAGGATCGGCGACAACGCCAGGGGAAATCTCGCGCAAGCGCTCACCCAGAGCCAGCACAAACTCGCGCGCCGGGGTCATGACAATGCGCTCAAATTCTTCTTTGTGTTCGTGGAACCAGGGTTTGTTGTTATTGGCAGCCAGGTCGGTTAAGAACTGGGTTGTTTCTTTTGGAAAACCCTGAAAAGTCGTACCACTCATTACTCTAACTCCTTTGCGTGAAAGATGTAGGACTTACACACCCCTATTTTCGGGCTTTCCCTGCGCAAGTGCGTAACTCCTAAGATGTTTATTATATTCGAACTGATGTTCTATATCAAGGATAGCGAAACTTAAAAATTCCGATTCTTTAAGTCCAAAATAGCGCGATTCTTCGAACCTCCGTGCTATAATCGAAATTAGTCTTACGGGTTTGACCGATGAGACTAATCAGACTAACTCATGAGCTTCGTTCATCTCCACACGCACACCGAATATTCCCTTCTGGATGGCTTTAGCAATATCAAAAAGCTGGTTCAGCGCGCCGCCGAGTTGGAGATGCCCGCTCTGGCGATCACCGATCATGGCACCATGTTTGGGGCCATTGAATTCTACGATGCCGCCACTGCCGCCGGGATAAAACCCATTATTGGTTTGGAAGCGTACATGGCTGCCCGGCGGATGACCGACCGCGATTCCCAGCTTGACAAAAAATCATCCCATTTGTTGCTGTTGGCGCAGAATCAGACCGGTTATCAAAACCTGCTAAAAATTGCTTCGGCGGCGCAGTTAGATGGCTTCTATTATTATCCTCGCATCGATCATGAATTTTTAGCTGCCCACGCCGAGGGCCTGATTTGCACCTCGGGTTGTATGGCCGCAGAAATTCCGCGCGCCATTGGGCGCGGGGAGATCGAAAAAGCGCGCGCCAAACTCGATTGGTATTACGAAGTCTTCGGGGCGGATAATTTTTTTATCGAGCTTCAGGAACATGAAATCCCGGAGTTGGAACAGATCAACAAGGCGCTATTAGAACTTGGCCCGCGCTATCAGGCGCGCTACGTGGCTACTAACGATGTGCATTACATCAACCCCTCCGACGCTGAACTTCAAGATATTCTTCTGGCCGTGCAAACCGGCTCGCTGATGACTGATCCCAAGCGTATGCGCATGTCCGATGGCACGTATTACTTGCGAACAGCGGATGAGATGGGACGCATTTTCGCCGAAGTGCCAGAAGCGATCAGCAACACCCTATGGATTGCCGAACGCTGTGAAGTGGATCTGGGTTTTAAAGAATATCATTTGCCCGATTTTTCGGTTCCGGATGGTTACACCACCGAGAGCTTCCTCAGGGAACTTTGCGAAAAGGGTTTGGAATGGCGTTACGGACGTCATGCCGGTGAGGATATTTACCGCCAGCGGCTTGACTATGAATTAGATATTATTCATACCATGGGCTTCGATGCTTATTTTTTGATTGTGTGGGATTTGTGCGAGTATGCCCAAAAAGAAGGCATCTGGTACAACGCCCGCGGTTCGGCGGCGGGTTCAATTGTGGCCTATACCCTGGGGATTACCCTGGTAGACCCCATTGAACACGGTTTGATCTTCGAGCGGTTTCTCAACCCAGGGCGTGTCTCCATGCCCGATATTGACCTCGATTTTCGTGATGACCGCCGCGCCGAAATGATGGAATACACCGCCCGCAAATATGGCGATGACAAAGTTGCCCAGATTATCACCTTTGGCACCATGAAAGCGCGCGCCGCCATTCGTGATGTTGGGCGCGTTAAAGATGTCCCCATCAACGAAGTCGACCGCATCGCCAAGCTGATCCCCAATATCCCCGGCAAACCGGTCAGCATTGCAGAAGCGTTGGAAACGGTTCCCGAATTTCAGCAAGCCTATGCCTCCGCCGGTTATGTGCGGGATCTTATTGATACGGCTAAAGGTATGGAAGGGGTCGTGCGCAATGCCGGGACGCATGCCGCCGGGGTTGTAGTGACCGATAAACCCATTGTCGAGTATTTGCCGCTCCATCGCCCGACCAGTGGCAGCCAGGACAGCCCCATAAAGACCGTCACCCAATTCGCCATGTCGGTGATTGATGACCAGGGATTACTCAAAGTTGACTTTTTGGGATTATCAACCCTGACGGTGATGGCGCGTGCCTGCGATATGATCCAGCAGCGCCACGGGCGGGAACTCAACCTCAACAACATCCCCCTCGATGACCCCGACACGTACCAGCTTCTTGGGCGCGGCGAAACCGCCGGGGTATTTCAGGTCGAAGGCGCCGGGATGCGCCGCAACCTGGTCGAGATGAAACCCCAAAACCTGGATCATGTCATTGCGATGGTGGCCCTCTTCCGCCCAGGCCCGATGGGTTTCATCCCCAGTTATATTAAACGCATGCACGGCGAAGAAGAGATCGAGTATCTCGACCCTAAGCTGGAGCCAATCCTCGAAGAGACCTATGGTATCACCGTGTACCAGGAGCAGATTATGTACACGGCCATGCAGCTAGCCAATTACACTGCATCTGAGGCCGATGTACTCCGCAAAACGGTCGCTAAAAAGAAAGAAGCTGCTTTGCTCAAACAACGCGACCGCTTTGTCAGCGGCGCGTTGGAAAACGGCATCGCCAAAGATGTTGCCGATCAAATTTTCGATCAGTGGGAAGCTTTTGCCCGCTACGGTTTCCCTAAAGGTCATGCTGCCGACTACGGCGTCATTGCCGTTCAGACCGCTTACCTCAAGGCGCATTATCCGGTGGAATATATGACCGCCCTGCTCTCGGTCTTTCAGCACGATTCCGACCGGGTAGCCGTCTACGTGGCCGATTGCCGCAAGATGGGCATTGACGTATTGCCGCCTGATATGAACACCAGCGGCTGGGATTTCACCATTGAAGACAAGCAGCCCTTCGACGCTGCCCAGGATAGGCCCGATATGGGAGATGGCGGCCCAAAACGTTCGCCATCCGCTATTCGTTTTGGGTTGGGTGCGGTCAAGAATGTTGGCCCTGGGCCGGTAGATTTGCTATTAGAAGCGCGCCGCGAAGGCGCCTTTAAAGGCCTGAACGATTTTGTCCGCCGGGTCGATTTACGCAAGGTCGGCAAGCGTGCCCTTGAGTGCCTCATCAAAGTAGGCGCAGCCGACTCGTTTGGGGGGCGCCCCGCCTTGCTCGACGCCCTCGACCGCATTGTTGCTCTTAGTTCATCTCACTTTGCGGCTGCCGATTCAGGGCAAATGTCGATGTTTGGTACTCAAACAGGGCTGGTTGAACACATCGAACTTCCCGATATTTCGGGCGACATCTCGCGCCGCGGCCAACTCGATTGGGAGCGTGAGTTGATTGGCCTGTATGTTTCTGACCACCCCTTGCGCCCGGTGATGGGTGCCATCGATCAAAATGTGACCCACTACTCGACCGAGCTTGTCGAGGCAACCGACCGTCAACCAGTGCGCGTAGCGGGGATCATCACTCGCATTCGTCCGCACACCACCAAAACCGGTAAGGCGATGGGCTTTGTCACTCTGGAAGATTTGCAAGGCAACATCGAACTGGTGGTCTTCCCGCGTACCTGGGAACGCTTCGCTCCCCTCATCGAACACGATGCCATTGTGCTGATTGACGGCAAGGTGGATGCTGCCGGAGCTGAACCAAAGGTCTTGGTGGACGCGGTCGCCACGCAGATGAATCACGTTGTCCCGCTGGATGAATCTGCTCTCGCAGGAGCAGCGCCGCCGCCCTCGCGCCGGGCGCCTGCCCCCCAGGCCGAAACTCCGCCCCAGCAGAAACAACCCCACCCACAAGTGGCCGAGTCGCCGCTTGATGATGATGACTGGAGTCCCGCGGGCATGCCGCCGCCGCCCGAAACTTTCCCTGAAGATTGGGGGCAGACTCCCGCGCCGGCGCTCCCTGGGGCCGCTCCAGCCGCAGAAGAAGTCCCCCTTGCCGCGCGCCCTCCCGACGAGAAAGAGGCCCCCTTCGTTCAGTCTCAGCCGCCCGCAGCCGAGACCGAGCCTGTCGCAACAATCCAAGATGCTGCCCCAGAACCCCCAGCTGTGCCATTGGAATCGGGCGAGATGATCGCCGAATCGGCTGCTCAGATGATTCCCTCCTCCCCGGATGTCAGCGATGAAGAGATCAAAATGGTGACGATTATTTTACGTCCGCAGTTGGGCGAAGCGCGCGATGGCCTGCTAATGCGGCGGATATTTGGCAGCCTGATCAGTTATCCCGGCAAAGACCGCTTTGCCTTTCACATTTTCGAGGGCGGACGCGGGTATTTGCTCGACTTCCCCAATTACTCGACATACATCAACCCGGATTTGATCAATGAGCTGAATAAACTCGTGGGGAAAGAAAATATTCGCATTGAGCGTGTTACCTTTCAATAGTCTCTTA